>JBJFHX010000152.1:0-10061 GCA_051893995.1 Ruminococcus sp. | reverse complement strand
ATATGGATGTAAGAAAGGAATCTCTTAAAAAGCACTATGAATGGAACGGTAAAATCGAAGTAGTTTCAAGAGTATCTATTTCTGACTCGGAGGACTTATCTCTTGCATACACCCCGGGTGTTGCAGAGCCTTGTCTTGAAATTCAGAAAGACTATGAAAAATCTTTTGAGCTTACAAGAAGAAACAACCTTGTTGCAGTAATTACCGACGGTACAGCTGTACTCGGACTTGGTGATATAGGTCCCGAAGCAGGTATGCCCGTTATGGAGGGCAAATGTGCGCTGTTCAAGGAATTTGCAGACGTTGACGCATTTCCTATCTGCGTAAGGAGTAAAGATGTTGACGAGATTGTTAACACAATTTATCTTATCAGCGGTTCATTCGGCGGAATTAACCTTGAGGACATTGCGGCACCGAGATGCTTTGAAATTGAGAAAAAGCTCAAAGAAAAGTGCGACATTCCCGTTTTCCACGATGACCAGCACGGAACGGCTGTTATTGTTGCGGCAGGTCTTTTAAACGCACTGAAAATTGTCGGCAAAAACATTGAAACTGCAAATATTGTTGTTAACGGCGCAGGCTCGGCAGGTATTGCAATTACAAAGCATCTTTTAAATATGGGTGCAAAAAATATTACTCTCTGCGATATTAACGGAATTATCTGCGAGGGTGACGACAGCTTAAGCGACGTTCACAAATATATGTCAACCATTACAAACCGTGAAAAGAAAACAGGTACGCTTGCTGATGCGATGAAAGGTGCCGACGTATTTATCGGCGTTTCTGCACCGAATATTGTAAATGAAGAAATGGTTAAATCTATGGCTGAAAAACCTGTAATCTTCTCTATGGCTAACCCCACACCGGAAATTATGCCCGATGTTGCTAAAAAAGCAGGTGCGGCTGTTGTGGGTACAGGCAGAAGCGATTTTCCGAATCAGATTAACAATGTGCTCGCATTCCCGGGAATTTTCAGAGGTGCTCTCGATTGCAGAGCAAGCGAAATTAACGAGGAAATGAAGGTTGCGGCTTCATATGCAATCGCTTCTCTTGTTAGTGAAGATGAATTAAATTCCGATTACATTCTTCCGCAGGCTTTTGACAAGAGAATCGGCAAAGCTGTTGCAGAGGCTGTTAAGGAAGCGGCTGTAAAAACAGGCGTTGCAAGAATTTAAAATACTATAGATATAATTAAGCGTCAAGGAACACAAATCCTTGACGCTTTATTAAAGTTAAAAATCAAACTATAAACCGAAATTTATTGAGATATTTACTTTGAAACAATATCAGTCTTTTTTCCAATGATTTAGTTTTGGTACAACAGCTTCCATATGTGCCCGAACCTGTTCAGCAGGCCAATTATCACTTGCCATATGTTCTACACAAAAATCAATAAGCTGTTCCTTACTTGTATATTTGAACTCGCCGTCACTATAACACCACTTGCAATATTCCTCATTAAATTCGCCATTCGGTTCTTTGCTTGTTGTAGCGTCCTCGAGCGGCATGCCACAGCATTGACAAATAAGTTGTCTCGGAGCACCTAATAACGTATTGATTGAAACATCAAAAAAAGCTGAGAGGAGTTTTAGTGTTTCAGTATTCGGGATTGTCTCGCCGGTTTCCCATCGAGAAACTGCCTGTCGGGTTACATATATTTTTTCAGCAAGCTCCTCTTGAGAAATACCTTTTTTAGTTCGGAGTTCTAGTATAATATCCTTTGTTTCCATTTAATAATCACCACCTTGTAAAAATTATAGTGCGGATATGCAATAAATTCAAGCAACTCGCTGTTGCTGCAAATTCAGATTTATATCTCTTTTTTCATTGCAATATGCTCGCAATATTCGTCAAAGTAGATTTCGCCGTATTTTTTATAGCCGAGCTTTTCATAAAAGCCTGACGCTCTGACCTGTGCTGAAAGCTTTACACAGTCTGCACCCTTTTCTTTTGCAACCTTTTCGGCTTCAAGAAGAATTTTTTCACCGTAACCCTTTCCCCTGTACGGCTTTAAAACCGCAATTCTGCCGATATGATATTCATTTTCCTGTATATACAAACGGCAACAGCCGACAGACTGATTGTCAATGTACATCACAATATGAGTTGCAATATCGTCTATATCATCAAATTCAATTTTAAATTTCTGTTCTTCTATAAAAACAGTTTCACGAATCATTTTTTCATCTTCGGAAAGAGTATTTGTAACTTTAAAATCAATCATATTTCATCCCGTAATTTTTCCGCCTTTTTGATAAGAGCGGATTTTTTATTTTCAAGCTTGTCCTCAATTACAAGGCTTAAAAGCATTTTTAGAATCATGCCTATTTTTACACCCTCGTTTACACCGAGGTTTTTAATATCGTTGCCGTTTATTTCAAGCTGTTTTAGGGTAAAGCAATCTTTATCGGCTAAAATTTCTTTGTAAGCTTGACAGGCAAGGTCGAGATTTTCAAGCTTTTCTTTTTGCTTATAATCTGACTGCGCCATTATATCGGCACGTTGAATTTTCAATAAAAGCTCAACATTCCTATCTCCTATTGCGCTCATAACGTGCCTTAGCTGACGTTTTGAGCCGTTGAATCGCACATCGTGGTATTTTATTAGCGTTGTGCAGGTTTCAATAAAATCTGTAGGATATCTGAGTCTGTGAAGTATTGTTTCAGCCATTTCTGCGCTGTATTTCGGATGACCTTTGAAGTGGCAACTTCCGTCCTCGTCACGCTTACAGGCTTTTGGCTTGCCTATGTCGTGGAGCAGCATTATCATTCTGAGCAGCGGATTGTTATCAACAGATTTTACCGAATAAGTAGTGTGACGCCACAAATCACGGTTGTGGTGCTTAGTGTGCTGATTGTAGTCAAACATCGGCTTGATTTCGGGAACGAAAACAGCGAAAACATCACGATAGTTATTCAGAATTTCTTCTGCTCCGTTGCCGCACAAAAGCTTATTTAACTCAACAGAAATCCTTTCAACTGCAATATTTTTAAGTAAATCAGCGTTTTTATTGATTGATACTGAAGTTTCATCATCAATTACAAAATCATAAACAGATGCAAAACGCAACGCACGAATTATGCGTAAAGCGTCCTCTTTAAAACGAAAATCAGGATCTCCGACGCACCTGATTATTTTATCAGACAAATCGTTTCTGCCGCCGTATGGGTCGATTAAACCGACTTTTTGATTATATGCCATTGCATTTATCGTAAAATCACGTCGAGCAAGGTCCTTTGTTATGTCAGATGTAAATGTAACGCTGTCGGGACGGCGATTGTCGGAATATGTTCCGTCAATTCTATAGGTTGTTACTTCGAACACTTCTCCGTCAAGAACAATGGAAATTGTGCCGTGCTTTATGCCCGAATCAAAGGTATTAAAGCTCTCAAAGCATTTCTTTATTTCTTCAGGTTTTGCGCTGGTGCAGATGTCCCAGTCGTGCGGAGTAAGTCCGATTATTGAGTCACGCACACATCCGCCGACAATAAACGCTTCAAAATTATTCTTATTTATATTTTCTATTATTATCTTAACATTCTTCGGCAATACTATGTTCAAATTATATCACCTGATTTTCTTTTATAGAATTATTCATTTTCAAAAAGAGGTGTCGAAAAGTATCTTTCAGCCGTATCGGGAAGTACAGTTACAACAGTCTTGCCTTTTCCGAGCTTTTTGGCAAGCTTTATTGCGGCGGCTACGTTTGTACCGCTTGAAATACCGCACATAAGCCCCTCTTTCCTCGCTAAATCCTTTGAGGTCTGTATAGCCTCATCGTCTGTAATTATGCAGATATCCTCATATATTTTAGTGTTGAGCACCTGCGGAATTACTCCATCGCCTATTCCCATCTGCAAGTGAGTGCCGATTGTACCGCCCGACAGAATAGCGGCATTTTCAGGCTCTACCGCCCAGATTGTTATGTTCGGATACTGCGCTTTCAATACTTCTCCTATTCCGGTAATAGTGCCGCCTGTGCCGACTCCCGAACAGAAGCCGTCAATAGGACCGCCGACCTGCTCCATAATTTCAAGAGCAGTATGATGTCGGTGGGCAAGAGGATTGTTTTCATTTTCAAACTGCTGAGGCACAAAAACATTCGGATTTTCCTGTGACATTTTAATTGCAGTTTGCAGACACTCGTCAATACACTTGCCTATATTCCCGTTGTCGTGAATCAGAATTACCTCTGCGCCATAGTGACGAACAAGCTTTCTGCGTTCCTCGCTGACGGAATCGGGCATAATTATAATAGTTTTATACCCTCTTACTGCGCCCACAAGTGCAAGACCTATTCCCTGATTTCCGCTTGTAGGCTCAACAATTATTGTGTCCTTATGTATTCTGCCCTCTTTTTCAGCCTGCAATATCATATTGTACGCTGTTCTTGTCTTGATTGAGCCGCCGACATTCAGTCCTTCGAATTTGACAAGAATTTCTGCACTGTCATCATCGACCATATTGTTAAGTCTTACTATCGGAGTGTGACCGACAGCGTCTAAAATATTATTATATATCATTTATATTAACCTCTGTTTTTATATTTTTGAATTAAATTTTGCGCAATATTATAGAGAATATTGAAAATAACTATTGTTGCTACAATCAGAATAGAAAGCAATACAAATCCCTCAAAGCTCAATAAAACCAATGAGAAAAACTGACCGAAGAAGATACTTCCGATTACAATTCCTGCGGTACAGACTGCAAGCATAACCGCACGCAAAGCGTTAACAGGCAGTGAAATCCTGATTACAAGAAGCATACAGGAAATTGCCGTTGTATACACGCAGATAGTTGAAAATTCATCTGTCGGTAATGCTATGAATTTACAAACTATTGCCGCAGTAATTATATTTGTTACTACACATATTACGGCAGGAAGTGCCCTTGCTATTATATTAAATGTAAAATTACCCTTAATTATGTTTTTGTTCGGCTGTAATGCAAGCACAAATGACGGTATACCGACCGTAAATGCTCCGATTAACGTAAGCTGAATCGGCTGAAACGGATACTGCATATGGAAAAATATGAAGAAAATTGAAAGGATTACCGAATAAATAGTTTTTACCATATAAAGCGATGAGCTGCGTTCAAGGTTGTTGATTGTTCTTCGTCCCTCAGCTACTACATCGGGCATTGAAGCAAAGTCGTTGTTTACAAGAACGAGCTGTGAAACATTTCTTGCGGCGTCGCTGCCTGACGCCATTGCAACTGAACAATCAGCTTCTTTAAGGGCAAGAACATCGTTTACACCGTCGCCTGTCATTGCTACGGAATGTCCGTGATTTTTGAGAGCTATAACAAGCTTTTTCTTTTGAATTGGCGTTACTCTGCCGAATACGTTGTATTTCTCAGCGGCTTCGTAAAGCTCATCATCAGTTGTAATCGTTGTCATATCAACAGCGTTTTCTGCACCCTCAATGCCTGTATCAAGAGCAATATTTTTTACAGTCTTTACGCTGTCGCCTGAAATTACCTTCAGCGTTACTCCCTGTTCTTTGAAGTAATTAACAGTTTCATTTACGTTGTCACGCAGGGCGTCCTTAATCAGAACTATAGCCATAGGCGTGAGATTTTGCGGAATTTCTGACTCTGTTATTGCAGAATCCGAAGAAGCAAGTACAAGTATGCGAACGGTCTGACTGATTTTTTCAATTTCATCAAAAACTGCTTTATACTTTTCTCTGTCACGAAAAACAAACTCAGCCGCACCGATAACATAGGATTTTCCGTTATAGAATGTTCCTCCGGACCACTTTGTTTCGGAAGAAAAAGGTACAAATTTACTGCAATTCAGAGGTTTTGTATCTCCTACGCAATCCTTGATTGCGTAAAGCGTTGCATTGATTTCATCAGATGCCGATACAATTGACGAAAGTGCTGTTTTTATCTCGTTTTCATCAGCATCAAAATTAATAATATCGGTTACGTTCATTTTATCGGTTGTCAGAGTACCTGTTTTGTCAAGGCATAGAACATCAACCCGTGCAAGTGATTCAATGCTGTACATCTCCTGAACGAGTACCTTTTTTGACGACATTCTGATAACAGATACGGCAAGTACAGTACTGGTGAGCAGTATCATTCCTTTTGGAATCATTCCGTCAATTGCCGCAACTGTGCTGACAACCGTACCCTGAATATCTCCTCCCTGAATTCCGAACTGACGAAAAAAGAAAAATACTCCTATAGGAAAAATAACAAAAGTACAAAGCTTGATAATAAAATTAAAGGATTTCAGAATCTGAGAATTTATTTTCTTAATATACTTTGCTTCGTTGTTGATTTTAGCAGCGTAGCAATCTGCACCAACTTTACTAACCCTTGCAAAGCATTTTCCCGATGCAATAAAGCTACCCGATAGCAACTCATCATTTTCTTTCTTCAAAATCAAATCGGATTCACCGGTGAGCAGGCTCTCGTTTATTTTACATTCACCCTTGCACACAATGCAATCGGCAGGAATCTGACTGCCACGTGAAAGGACAAGAATATCGTCAAGGACTATTTCTTCCTTACTTATTTCAATAATCTTTCCGTTGCGAAGTACGCTTACCTTTTTTTCGGAAAGTATTGTCAGCTTATCTACGCTGATTTTGGAACGGATTTCCTGAACAATTCCGATTGTGATATTTGCAAACACAATTCCCATAAAAAGCATATTCTTATAGGAACCGACAACCAGAAGCGCAATGAAAAGAACAACATTAATTGCATTAAACAACGTACAAATGTTATCATAAAAAATGCGCTTAACCGACTTTGTTTTTAAATTTGAAGAAATATTTACCTTTCCTTCATTGACTCGCTGTTTTACTTCTTCTTCGCTTAAACCTTTAAGCTCACTTTGAAAATCTGCCATATATACCTCAAAAATTGAAAATCATATATTTTGTGAAAATTTTTTGAAAAAATCACGGTTTTATCTCAAAGATAAAAAGATTAATTCCAAATAAATTTTTAATATTTCTAATCCCATTTTATCTTATATTATAAATGCAAACGATAATAAAGGCAACGGAAAGAAGGTGATTTTTTGAAAAAATTTAAAAAAATATTATCAGTTGCCTTATCAGGAGCAATTTTACTTGGATTTTCGCAAATTACAGCAGTATCAGGAACCGAAAGTCAAAGCGTTTATCTTGGCGGACAGCCGTTTGGCGTTAAATTCTATAACAACGGTGTTGTCGTAATTAATCTTGAAAGTTATTATGACGGAAACAAATATATATGCCCTGCAAAAGAAGGCGGACTAAAAGTAAATGATATTATCAAGGAAGTAGACGGAGAAGCAATCTGTACAAATGAAGCCTTGCAGGAAGCGGCTGTAAATTCAGACGGAGAGACATTAACCCTTACCATTGAAAGAGACGGAAAAGAGCTTAGTAAAAATATCTCTCCAAAGAAGAACACTGCCGGAATGTATATTATCGGTGCATGGGTCAGAGATAGCTGTGCAGGAATTGGTACAATCACGTATTATGATACCGATAACAATTACTTTGCTGCACTCGGACACGGAATTTGCGACAATGACACTTCCCTGCTTTTACCGCTCGGCTCAGGAGAAGCTGTTTACGCAAATATAAACGGCATTACAAAGAGCAGCTGCGGAAAAGCAGGCAGTCTGAACGGATATTTCACCGAGAGCACTATCGGTTATCTTATAAAAAATACTGACATCGGAGTATACGGAACAATTTCTAACAATTTTTCTAATAAAGAAAGAAAAATTGAAATTGCAGATAATCACGACATTAAAACAGGAAACGCAGAGCTGTATACAACGATTGACGGTGAAGAACCGCAATATTATTCAATTGAAATTAAGAAGATTATAAATCTCGACTCAGACTCCAATGAAAATTTTGTAATTAAAATTACAGACGAGAAATTGATGAAATACTGCGGAGGTATTGTACAGGGAATGAGCGGTAGTCCGATTATTCAGAATGACAAGCTTGTAGGTGCCGTGACACATGTGTTTTTGAACAACCCTTCAGAAGGCTACGGAGTTACAGCACAAAATATGGTGACGAATTATGACGAATAACCCTATATATTGAAGATTTTTCATTGTCGAAAATTCTTAATTAAAATATTTTTTCAATTTTTTAAAAAAATTATTTGGAAAGTATTGCCAAGTTTACCATTTTGTGGTAATATTAATTCACAACAATATTTTGGGGGAATTTCACAATGGACAACAACATTAAATTAATCATCACAGATGACGCAGCAGAATTTTCGCAGGAAAATTTGAAAGTATTGCAAGATTTTAATATTTCTGTATCATTCTGCGCAAAAGACGGAGACGAGCTTCTAAGTCGCATCAAGCAGGATCAGCCTGATGCTGTTTTAATGGATTCTTTTATGACAAGGCTGGATGCAATCGGAGTTATGAGGAACATTAAACGACAAAATCAGCATTCACCGATTTTTATCGTTTTTTCTTCTTTCCATAGTCCCGTACTTGAAAGAGAAATAATGTGTTCAGGTGCAACCTACTTTGTTTTAAAGCCTTACAACATTGAAGAAATGTGCGAAAACATTGTAGGTCTTGTAAAGAAAAACCGCGACAACGTACTCAACAAAACAATGAATCTTGATATTTTCGGTATTGAGCTGAAAGTGACTGAGATTCTTCACGAAATCGGCGTTCCTGCGCATATTAAAGGTTATCATTATCTGAGAGATTCGATTATTATGTCCGTTGAGAAACCGGAAATAATAAATGCTGTTACAAAACAATTATATCCTTCTGTAGCAAAAAAATACGAAACGACTTCTTCAAGAGTTGAGCGTGCTATCAGACACGCTATTGAGGTTGCCTGGGACAGAGGTGATATTGATGTTCTTAACTCGTATTTTGGATATACAATTCACAATGACAGAGGTAAGCCTACTAACAGCGAGTTTATTGCTATGATTTCTGATAAATTAAGACTCCAGCTTAAAAACGCCGGATAATTTATAAATCAAGTTTTATTATTATTTGTTCCTACACCAATAAAAGCGGTGATTGTTATTACAATCACCGCTTATTGCTTTTGAAATTTTTGCTGTTTTTCTCCTGTTACTTATCGTTTTTTGCATCTTGATAACAACAAGCTCTTTTGTAGTTTTTATGAAATAATATATTTTTTAAGGATTTAACAGCTTTTGTTTAACTTAATTGTACTTTGGACTCAATCCTTTGTAATTTATTTTTATATGTTAATAAAATTACCTGTACATTGGAATTTCTCCTATTCATATTTATTATGAATATAAGTTAACTTCTCATTGGTCTAGCCACCATTTATAAATTTCCGATATATATTAAATTATTTTTAGATATCTGTTTCACCGAGCACAACTCGCAAATTATTAAAATTCACTTATTGGGACGATACAGTCTGCAAATGAAATTTACGGTTTCATTAATAATATCTTATTGTATTTTTAATATTTAAAGATATTATTAAGATATTATTACAATTAGTAAGATAAATCAGACTGTTAAGTTAAATTCGGAACACTATTACTTGATCTGTATTTAATTAATCTTTATGTTTTATAACATCTAAACGATCAGTTGCTCCGACACAAACAAGTTAGCTTTAACCGTTACTTACTGTACCCGGTTTTATATGTTGGGGGGTAAGCTCCGTAAAAAGTCTTTGATATGTCTAATTGAAGGTTTTCTTTTCGTCATATTTAAGACCTCCTTTTGTTTCCCTTTTCTTTGTCTATATTATACATAACATTTTCAACATTGTCAACACTTTTATTAAAAATTTTTATTTTTTTATTTCAATAAAATCTATTGAACTAAAATATTCAGTGTGATATAATGAAAATGTTGGAGTGTAAAATTTACTGCCACCTTTTTTCCGACTAAAATCAACAGCCTTCGAATCAATTAGTTCGAAGGCTGTTTTTGTAAGCTTAATAACTATTACTTTGATATGGGATAAAGGCTTCCGTCACCGCCCATAAATCTGGTCATTTCCTCGATTCTTTCTATCGGGAAAGGCGGTGTACACAACGGCTTTAAAGCAATTGACATC
>JBJFHX010000151.1:0-10178 GCA_051893995.1 Ruminococcus sp. | reverse complement strand
ACGTTATTATATCAAATTTCTCTCCCTTTTGCAACCCCTTTTTGCAATTTTCTTAAAAAATTTATGTTTTGGATTTTAAATCGGAAAGCTTCTTGCACAAGGCACTGACGGGAATGCACAAAAGCCCCCAGAGCATACTGTAAAACGGACAAATCTGTCCTTTTATATTGAAACGGCATTTTGAATAATCCCACACGTTAAGCTTATACTTTAAATTAACTATGCATCCGCAACAAAATTCAAGCGTAGTTATTATTGCACTGCCTATTATGCACTTTGCCGGCATTTTCATCTTTTTATGCTTTTCGTAGAATTTGAACAGTGATACAAAACACGCACCTCCTGTCACTGCCATTGACCAATGTGTTTTTCCACGCCAGAGAATTTCAAGCAATGCGTAGCCAATACCGCCGATTGAGAATAAAATGCAGTCATCCTTAATGCTTTTCAATATAAATCACCGCCTTTAGTTTTGGCTAAAGACGGTGGATTATTCAATAATTAATATTCTATTATACCGATTTCTTCCAACAGTTCTGTTAACTCTTCAAGAGAATATAAACAATTAAGTGCTGTAAGCATTGCGTTTGTTGTAAGGTAGGTCGGCATATTGAGGTGCTTTAAAAGCCTTTTTCTGTTTTTGTCGGCATTTTCTGCACCCGTTAATCCGAGATAAAACAAATCGGATTTTTGGATTTCATTTTCTTTAGTATTGTTTTCGCCGATAATTGTTGCTCCGCTTTTGCGAACAGCATTTATTATAACCTCATCGCTGACTCCCTCTACTCCGAGAAGTCCCTCCTTGCCTTTTTGCGCCTTGCGCTTTTCCTTGCCCTCAATCTGCGGAATGTAACAATGCTTTATCTTTGATTTATCGACAACGCCCTTCAGGAAATTTCGGATAACAAAGCCTGCGGAGTCGCTGTCGGTCAGCACAAGAATTCCTCTTGCATCGGCAATACGGCGAATAAGGTTCTGCTTTTCCTTATCGGAAAACACCCGAAAGCCGTTAGTTTCGATTATCGGTGCGTCAATTAACGAGGATAGCTTGATTTTGTCGTACTTTCCCTCAACAATTACTGCCTCTTTGATTTTCAGCAACTAAATCCTGCCCTCCTTTGCGACAAGCAAAAGCTGAGCTATGAGCTGTTCCATATAGAGCCTATCATTTACCGACGAGCTTTTGAACTTTACGTCGGCTTCAACAAGCAAATCAAGACTCTTTCGCAGTGCCTCGGTGGAAACTTTAGCTGTTGCTTTACGTGCTTTTTCAAGCGTAAACGCTCTGTTTTTGTACTCGAAATCCTTTGCAACGTCATCTTTGAGTACACCGCACTCATCTGCTACCCTGATTCTGTACGCATCAACATACGATGCTGACAGAACGTACAGCATCATAACAGGTTCTTCCCGCTGATAAAAAAGCAAATCGAGCGTATTAAAAGCCTTGTCGCCGTTGCCGTTTATAACTGCATCGGAAAGTGCAAATATTTTTGTTTCAAGATTTTGCGTTGCGAGCTTTTCAATATCCTGTGCAGTAACCTCCTCGCCCTGCGCATAGGCACAGATTTTTGCAAGCTCATTTTTAAGAAGGTTGAGGTCGTCACCGCAGTAAGAAATAAGCTTTGAAGCGTTGAGGTGTGAAATCATCTTGCCGTTTTCGTTTGCCCACTTAGCAACATAGCGTTCAAGCATTGACTGATTGAGCTTGTTAAATTCACAAACTGAGCCGTTTTTCTCAGCTTTTTTTACAAGTGACTTGAAAGCGGCACTGTTTTTCGTCGGAACGTAGGTCGGCATTGAAATTATCAGCACCGTTGTATCAACCTTTTTGTCGGTTATTTCCTTAAAACGTGCAAGCGAATCGGCGTCCATATTGTCAAAAAATATGTCCGACACAAAAACGCAGTTGTATTCGCTCATAAACGGCACAATCTGAAGTGACGCCGCAAAATCGTCGAGGTTAATATCTCCGCTGAATTTATGGAAGTTGAAGTCCGACGGATTTTTACCCGTTACGGCATTTACGAGCTGTTCCGAATAACGGCGCACAAACATCTGCTCTGTACCGTAGATTACGTAAATCGGCGAGAACTGTTTTGATTTTATTTGCTTTTTGAGTTCAGATTCACTTATCTTTGACATTTGAACCTCCGCTGAATACAAGCTCCGCAACGCCGTCGGAGGTTGTATAAATATTGTCGCTTATTTCTTTTATAGAACTATATCTGCTTTCGAGCAAGCTTTTATCTCCCGAAAAAATCACGTTTTTACAGGAAAGCAAGTCGCTGTTTTTAATATTTGAATCGACAAGAAGATAATCGCACGTTCTGTACCTTTCGGGTAGCTTTGAAATATCCGACTTGCTCGTGACAAATAAAACCGTACTGCCGTTTATGTTCAGATACTGATATGTAACCGTATCTATATTGATTACGTCAAGAGTGGCAAGCGGGTTGAGATTTATCGTAAAATGACAGTCGCCGCTGAATGTATCTATTGCAGTGCCGTATTTATCAATCAATTTTTTATCGCCCTTATTATCATATACCAAAATATTTGATACGTCAAATTCCGATAGCACCTGAGGAAGATATTTTGAATATTTTAATTTCGTATTTGGAATTATAATGCTGTCAATCGACGAAAAATCTCCCGAAATATCTTCGATTATCTGATAAGCACTGCTGTTTGTACCGCCGCACGAAATAAAGGAAATGTTACTGCCGCACTCAACCGAGGCTGTTACTCCGCTGCCGACATTATAGATTTTGAGCTTTGCGGTGCTGTTACTGATTATCGCATAAACTGCCCAGCCGACTGTAAAAACTACTGCCGAGGCAGTAACGGCACAGCGCACGTAAAATCCCTTTGTTTTTATTGCATAGCCGATTATCACAATTAATGCAGTAAAAATCAGCCAGACGTAAAAGTAAGGCTTGTCGGAATTTACGCTGGAATACGGAAATGAAGCAAAGACAGAAATTATCTTTAAAAGCAACTTTCCGAAAATATCTGCACCAAAAGCAAAAGGATAAGCCAAAAACGAAATTACGGGAAAAAGATTTAAAAGTGATGCAAGCATTGCGCAAATCAGAACAACTGATACAAGCGGCTCGGCAAAAAACGCTGTCAGTACAACAAAGGGTGATACCCTGTTAAATGCAACGGTTGTAATCGGAATTATCCAGAGTGAGGCAGACACTGAAACGGAAATAAGATTAATTGCCGCTTTAATTAATCTATATTTTGCTATAAGACGTAATTTCCGTAATAAGTAAAATTCAATTTTATTTGCCCAGAGAATTATTCCCATTGTCGCTGAAAAAGACAACAACATTCCTATGTCGCCGACTGCAAACGGATTTAAAATCGTAAGCACAATTGCTGCCGCTCCGAGGGAGTTAAGTCCGTCCGTTCGTCTGAAAACGGCTTTTGAGCAATACGTGAGAATAAGCATAATTCCCGAACGAACAACTGACGGAGTGAAGCCTGTAATTGCCATAAAGGAGAATACTATTATAAGAATAATCACTGCAAGGGCGTATCTGTTTTTAATTATTTTCTTTAAAAGAAATAATGCAAAACCTACGATTATAGACAGGTGCATTCCCGATACTACAATAAGAAAGCTTGTTCCGGTTTTTGAAAAATCGTCTTTAATGTCACCTGAAAGTGCTTGCTTGTCACCGAGCAAGACTGCTTTGCAAAGTGAAGAAGTGTCTTCGGGTAAAAGTGAATCAAGCGAGCTTTTCATTGTTCTTCTGATATTGACTGCAATACTGTATAAAGAAAACTGCTTTTCACCTGTTGATTTCAGACTGTCGATTTCCTCGTCATAAAAAGCGGTGAGATAGATTCCCTTGCTCAGATTATAGCCTTCATCAGTTTTATAGGCTGTAAGCTGAGCAGTTATGCGGTCAAAATCCTCTGCTTGCAGGTCAAGTATTGAAACCAGTCTGATTTTTATGTTTTCGTTCTTACCGTTTATTTTATCTGCGGCGATTATATAGACATTGCTGTTTTCGTTTTTCTGCACCTCGTCACAGATATATCCCTCAATATTTAATTCTTTATCAGAATAATTATTAACAACAGGTTGATAAATATAATTCGAATACAGAATTATGACAACGCAAGCCGCAAATGCAGTTACTCCGACAGTAATTAATAAATCTGAAAGTGATTTTTTTACTCTATAGGAAATTGCTCGAAAACGGTCGGGCAATGAAGGCTTGATAATATCAACCTGTCCGCTCGAATTGCGTGTCGAGGCACTCGACTTTTTAATTACTTTAAAGAATATTCCGACAAATGCAGACAGTGCCGACAAAATAATTATAATATTAGTAAACGTACCGTTTGCAAAATAAAAAACGACCGAAAGCACGGAAAGATAAGTAAGTCCCACCGTTGCCAACAGCCGTTTCATAAATTTCATCCTTTTTATTACGTTATATCAGTCGGCGGTTATCACGCTACGGTATCTCGGAGTCTCAGAATTTTCAACATCTAACGCAAGATACTTCTTTTGCCGACCTGTTTCAAAAGCAATTACTATCAATTAAAGAAAAGAGGAAGCTCATCAAGGAAAATTATGTCCTTGCGGTCTTTTGCATCTCCCTCGGCAAGCACAGCCGCTTTACCGACGATATTTGCCCCTGTTTCTGCAACAAGGTTTTCAAGTGCCTTTAAGCTGTTACCTGTTGAAATAACGTCATCTACAATAAGCACTCTTTTGTCCTTGAGAAATTCAGCGTCATTCTCGCCGAAATAAAGCTTCTGATGATTTTCCGTTGTGATTGAATCAACCTCTGCCTCAATCGGATTGCGCATATAAACCTTTACGCCCTTGCGAGCTACAACGTAATTTCTGCATCCCTGTCTTGCCATTTCGTAGCAAAGCGGAATACCCTTTGCCTCAGCTGTTACAACGACATCGTGCTCGGGACAGATTTTGAGAAGCTCCGACGCCGCCTTTTCGGTCATTTCAACATCGCCGAACATAATAAATGCGGCAATTTCAAGCTTATCGTTTACAGGAAACATTTCAAGCTCACGCTCAAGTCCTGCAATTTTCATCTTATATGTACTCATTTCCTATACCCCTTACGCCATCTGACCGTTGAGCTTTTTACCGCCGAGAATGTGGAAGTGCATATGCTTTACGCTCTGGCAGCCGTCGTCACCGCAGTTGTTTACAATTCGATAGCCGTTGTCAAGACCGAGAGTCTTGGTGATTTCGGGAATTTTTGTAAAGATATGCGCAATAACGTCTGCGTTTGACTCGTCAACTGCGTTTGCACAGCAGATATGCTGTTTGGGAATTACAAGAACGTGTACGGGAGCCTGCGGCTCAAGGTCGTAGAATGCGAGAATCTTATCGTCCTCATATACCTTTTTTGACGGAATTGAGCCGTCAACTATTTTGCAGAATATACAATCAGCCATTGTTTATCGTCCTTTCGTAGTTCACAAATTGTACAAATATATTTTAACTCTAATTTAAAACAAGGTCAATATTTATTTGTAAATTACCCGATTATTTGCCCGACTTTTTAGAGGTGATTTTCTTTTCCTCGCCTCTGAGCAAACGCTTGATGTTTTCCTTGTGCTTTACGACTACAAATATTCCAATGATAAGTGCGGCAAAGGTAGAAAGCAGAACATATGCAAGAGAATATCCGCCGCCGTTCAAGTAATCAAAAATAAAAGTCATTGCAAATGTATAGGGTGCGTAGAGAACTGCACAGGTGATACTTGCGGCTGAAATAATTTTAGAAATAAGAAAAATAATTAAAAATGTTGCAATAATGCAGAGGAATACTCGCCAGTCCTCAACGAGCATAAGAGCCGCCGCTGTTACAACGCCCTTGCCGCCTTTAAAATGGAAGTAAACAGGATAGGAATGACCGAGAATACAGAAGATACCTGCTATGTACTTACCGCAGTTTATAAATTCGTTTGAGAGAATCTGAGAATCTGCGGCGATGAACGAAAAGATAAATCCGCCGAGCAAAACTGCGACAACACATTTAAGAGCGTCGCATACAATTGTTACGATTGCAGGGACTTTTCCCACACTTCTGAGCACGTTTGTAAAGCCTGCGTTTCCGCTTCCCATCTGACGAATGTCCTTTTTGCCCTTTGTCACGATACTTGTCACCATAACTGCGGTATTGATACTGCCGAGCAGGTACGCCGCAAGAGCAGTAATTATAAATCTCCACCAGTTATCGGCGAGAAAACTCAAGTAAAAATCCATTTACTTATCCCCTCTTTCTCTAATAATTATTCTTATAGGTGTGCCTTCGAGTCCGAAAGCCTCACGAATTCTGTTTTCAAGATAACGCTGATACGAAAAATGGAAAAGCTGAGCGTCGTTGCAGAAAAATACAAATGTAGGCGGCTTTACCGAAGCCTGAGTCATATAGAAAATCTTGAGTCGTTTTCCCTTGTCAGACGGCGGCTGAACACGTGTTGTAGCCTGTGCCAGAAGCTCGTTGAGCATACCCGTCTTGATTCTGCGGTTTGCAGATTCGTTACAGCTTACGATATATTCAAACAGCTTATCAAGCCTCATACCTGTTTTTGCAGAGATGAAAACCTGCGGAGCGTATGACATAAACGCAAAATCAGCGTCAAGCTTTTTGCGGAACTCCTGCATTGTCTTGTCGTTCTTCTCAATTGCGTCCCACTTGTTGACAGCGATTATACAGGCTCTTCCTGCCTCGTGAGCAAGTCCTGCAACCTTTGTGTCTTGCTCGGTCACGCCCTCGGTCGCATCAATCATAATAACGCAGACGTCACTGCGTTCAATCGCCATTTTCGCTCTGATTATGCTGTATTTCTCGATATTATCGTAAATTTTGCTCTGTCGGCGCAAGCCTGCCGTATCGGTAAAATTGAACTTGCCGTACTGATTCTCGACAAGCGTGTCAATTGTGTCACGTGTTGTACCTGCAATATCGGAAACAATACAGCGTTCCTCATTAGTGATTTTGTTTACAAGAGAGGACTTGCCTGCGTTCGGCTTGCCAATTACGGCAACATTAATTACGGTTTCGTCCTCCTCCATTTCGCTGTCAAAATCAAAGCAAGCAAAGGCACGGTCAAGCAAATCTCCGGTACCGTGACCGTGAACGGCTGAAACCTGAACAGGGTCGCCGAGACCGAGGTTGTAGAACTCGTAAAATTCGGGGGTAGGCTCGCCGAGTCCGTCACACTTGTTAACGCATACGATAACAGGCTTTCCCGACTTCTGCAGCATCTGAGCAACGTCCATATCGGTTGCCACCATTCCCGACTTGCAGTCGGTTACGAGAATTATTACGTTTGCCGTATCTATTGCAAGCTGTGCCTGACGGCGCATCTGCACAAGAATTATATCGTCCGATTTCGGCTCGATACCGCCTGTATCAACTATGAATGCAGTCTTGCCGCACCACTCGACCTCGCCGTAAATTCTGTCACGTGTGACGCCGGGAGTATCGTCAACAATTGAAAGCCGCTGACCGATAAGCTTGTTAAAAAGCGTGGACTTTCCCACATTCGGTCTGCCGACAATTGCTATTACGGGTTTGTTCATCTTATCATCGCCTTCCGTATTCTGTCTGTATATTAAGATATTATCGCATTTACAAGGTCTGCGCCGTTGTTGTTTACCGCAACAAGCTCAACCTTCAGCTCTCGCTCAACGTCGTCTGTTGAAACGTCGTCAAGGAACAAATCGTTTTCAAAACGGAGCATTGAAGAGGGAATTATCAGCCTTTTGCCGATATTTCTGCCTTTTAGCTGGTCTATCAGATCGCCGCCTGTCACAAGTCCCGAAACATTCACACCTCCGCCGAAAAAGTTATTCTTAATCGGCTGAGTATTTATCGTAATTTTCGGGAATTTCTCATTAATCATCGCCATAATTTTTTTCATAAACGGATAAACGCCTGTTCCGCAGGCTACCGTTACGGTGTGGTCCGGCTTTTCGTCGTATTCAAGCTCTTCAAGCGCCCACTTGACGTCGTCTGTGAGGTATGCTATCATACCAACACCGTCCTCAAGTGCTGAAAAGTCCTCGTAAAACTCGGGAGCAGGGATTTCTCGTTCAGCAAGAATGTAAAATTCATCTCCTGCAAAGAAAATTCTTCGTCCGTGCTTTTCCTTGCACATATCGCCGTAGCTTTCAATTAAATCAAGCGTCTGAGCCGCAGTTTCCTTATTATACGGCACAAGCGGATACAAGCCGTCCCTGTAGGCGGTAAGTCCTACGGGAACAATCGCAGTCATCTCAACGCCGAGATTTTCAAGGTCACGCATTGTTCTTAAAAGCTCGTCACCGTCATTAATTCCGGGACAGGCTACAATCTGACAATTCAGCGTGATTCCTGCATCTGCAAAACGTTTGAGATTTTTAAGTGCGTCGCCTGCAAAGCGGTTGTTCATCATCTTGCAGCGCAATTCGGGATTCGTTGTATGCACAGATACGTTTATCGGGCTTATGTGCATTTTAATTATCCGCTCAATTTCGTGCTCGGTAATGTTTGTCAGCGTGATATAGTTGCCGAACAAAAACGAAAGTCGGCTGTCGTCGTCCTTGAAGTAGAGCGACTTGCGCAGTCCCTTGGGAAGCTGGTCGATAAAGCAGAAAATACACTTGTTGCGGCAGGAATGCTGCTCGTCCATAAGATAGGTTTCAAATTCCAGACCGATTTCGTCGTACTCGCCCTTTGTTATTTCAACGGTTCTTGAATTTTTACCGTCAGAAATTTCAAGCGATAAATTTCTGTTGACCTGATAAAACCTGTAGTCGAGCACATCGACAATTTCATTTGAATTTATTTTAAGCAAGATTTCTCCGCTCTTGATTCCTGCTTTTTCGGCGTGACTGCCTTTAGTCACGTTGTAGATTTTTACAGCCACACTTTCACCTCAACAAATAGTAGCATATTAGTAGTATTTATATTTTACACAAATCGGAGCAAATAATCAAGAAAAATTACGCAAAACAAAAGGGCGAACAGAAAACTGCCGCCCATAGTGTTTAGTAGGTTTAAAATTACTGCTCGTCTTTCTTTACGATAACCTGTCTGCCGTTGTACATACCACAGTTACCGCAAGCTCTGTGAGCTGCCTTTAACTCACCGCAGTTAGGACATGTTGTGAGTGTAGGAGCGTTGAGCTTCCATACTGTTGAACGTCTTGAGCTCTTTCTTGCGTGTGATGTTTTTCTCTTTGGTACTGCCATTACAAAGACCTCCTTACAAAATTTATATTAATCCATAAACTGTTTAAGCATCTCAAGCCTCGGGTCAATTTCACGCTTGTCGCAGGAGCAATCACCCTCATTCAGGTTCTTGCCGCAAATCTGACACAAGCCCTTGCAATCGTCCTTGCAGAGATTTTTCTGCGGGAGCGAAAGCAGAATGTCGGAAATGACAATATCGTCAAGCTCGAGTTTAAAATCAGGTGTTTCAATATAATCGTCGTTGCCGTCATCAACCAAAGTCTGCGCAAGCTTATGCTCAAAAAGCATATCCATTTCTCTTGTAAAGTCTGTTGAGCACCTGTCACAGCTGCGAGAATAGCTGAAGCAGGCTCTTATTGTAAGACTTACAAGGCTTGCCCTGTTCTTTGCTGTAGCGGTAACATCAATCGGAGTTCTGAATGGAAAAACACCGTCAATGTCAATATCTGCAATATCAAGCTTATAATTAACCTGTTTTACTTCGCCTTCGTTCTGAAAGACCGATTTAAGTTCAAAAAGCATAATTGCACCTCTTGACCGCATAACGCATATTAAAACGCTGTTTATTATTATACAAAAGGTTTGAGCCTTTGTCAACTGAAAAATATGATAATTTAAGCATTATTTTTTAAAATAAAGTCGGAAAAAATAAATAATTTTTCAGATAAAGAATTTTATGGTTATATTTTTTACGTAAATAAGTTTTTTATTCCGGTTTAGAATTAACGTTTTTATTTGCTGAGTTTGTGAACTAAAAAACAATTTAATTCGGGATTTCGGTCGAGTGGATAGATTGCGATAATTCAAAGGTTTAGTGCCCGAATTTATTTATATGCGGCGTTGCCGCAAGCGTGAAATTATAATATTGTAGCGGCGAACTGCGTTCGCCATAATGTATAAATTGTTTCACAATTTATACATAGGGACGTGTAGGAAC
>JBJFHX010000150.1:0-10268 GCA_051893995.1 Ruminococcus sp. | reverse complement strand
TTTGCATCTGTCGCTACTTCAGATGAACCCACAATATTACTCCAAAGCCCGTATGACCATTATTACAGCGGAGATACTTGCAGAATTGAACTTGACGATTATCTGATTCCGATGATAAAAAGCGGTGGCAAGCTGTGTATTCCCGTGGCTACCTTTAACGATATTTTCATTTCCGAAACAGGATATAGCATTGTGTATAACGGCGAAGCATTATTCTGTACAGCGTCATCTTTACTGTATGGCAAGCTCGGAGAGATTTACTATTCAGTAGAATCAAAGGACAGTATTTCCGAAGATCTTGCACAATTTAATTACTATGAGCTTTGCCTTAACCTTGACCTTCGCTATGGACTTAAGGAAGCTCATCAGATTAAAGACTTTGACAGCTACTTTAGCAGAATGGGACTGAAAACAGAATATCTGTCAGGTGATGTACTGAGAATTGAAAAAGCAAACCAAAAGCTATATATTAACTGCTTTGCAGATTTTCACAGCGCACTTCTGAATAAATCGCCGTATCTTGACAAAGAAAGCAGTCTTAGCAACAATATGTATGAATACAACAAAGATTTTTATGACAGATTGAACAGTATAATGCAATCAACGACTGCAAGAGATGAAAAGCTCGGTAAAGTTGAACCTTACGAACGCCGTGGCAACACAGTATTCATAACCTTTGATGAATTCATTAACAAGAGTACGGTTCAGCAGTATTACACCGATAATTATGAATATAATTTGACAGATACCATTGATTTGTTCGCATATGCCGTAAAACGATTGCAAAATGAGGACAGCGACGCTGAAAATGTAGTAATTGATGTTTCCTGCAACGGCGGAGGATATAACGTTGCCTGTGCGTATGCTGTTGACGCAATTATAGGACAGTCAAATATTGTAATACGCAATCCAAACACCAATGCTCTCCGTCAGACTATCACAGACGCCGACCTTAATTTAGACGGAAAAATTGATGAAAATGACAAGTCAATGAAAGAGCTTGGAAAGAATATCGCAGTTATCGTATCAGACGCTTCATTCTCCTGCGGTAACCTTTTACCCTGTAATCTCAAAAATCGTGATAAAAACGTACTTATTCTGGGGCAACAGAGCGGCGGCGGTGGCTGTGTAGTAGGCTACGGTGCAACGGCAACCGGCTCGTTTTTACAGTTTTCCAGCACAAAACAGTTCACCACTATGAAAAACGGCTATATAAAGGACATTGACGACGGTATTGCTCCCGACATTTCCTTGAGCCTTTCAAGAATGTACGACAGAGATTACGTAAGTAATCTTGTTTCGGAGTACTTCGGAAATTAAAACTGTATATTATTCCAAAAGAAAAGTGGCTGTGTTTTTGCACAGTCACTTTTTACGTTAAGCCGCTCTGTCCATAACGGAGCGAATCCAGTTGTTTTCACGTGAGAGCAGCTCTTTCATTGTTTCAGGCTCGCTTGTCACAATGTTATCTATGCCCGTATCAATTATTTTCAAAAGAACTTCTTCATCGTCTATCGTCCTGATTGAAATTTCTTTGCCGCTGTCGTGAATTTTTGAAATCATATTTGAATTGACATAGCCTGATTCAATCTCGAAAAAGTCAACGTCAAGGGAATAAATATCGCCCTGCGCAATTGACATTTCATAGCCGATTTTAATATCCGGAGCAGTCTTTCTTACCTTTTGCAAAACAGGATAGCTGAATGAGGAAATAACGCATTCGCTTTCAAAATCGTATTTTTTGATTTCATCAACGGTCTTCTGAACCGTATCTTCGGATTTTATTTCAATATTCAGCTTGCTTTTACCCTTGCAAAGCCTGATTAATTCCTCAAGTGAAGCAATTTCATATTTTTCATCCGGATTTAAATCATCAACGATTTCGAGCTTTTTTATTTCTTCAAGCGTTAAATCCTTGACGCTTTTATCAACGCCTGTCAACGCCTTTAAATTGCTGTCACCCAGAGCAACCGGCTTTCCGTCCTTTGTAAGCCAAACAGGCGTTTTAATGTAATCCGCACCCGAATCAATGCATAATTCAAACGACTGTAAGGTGTCTTTCGGGGTTGTGAAATCTTCAACGCTGAGTGAGGTAACTGTAATTTTACCGATTTGCTCATTTTTTACTGCGTCATTATTCTGCAAATAAATCTTGTTATACGCAGTTGACAGAACGATAAAAATTAAAATGCAGTAAATTATTATTCTCTTTGCATATGATTTTTTCTTCCGGTCGGCAGATTTTACCTCTGCTTTTTCAGGGATATCCATACCCTCCTCCTGCTTGAACTTATAGAACAGATTTGTGATTTTGCAGTAGGCAACGCCTATGCTGAATATGGAAATGAGCATTGAAAACAGCCACTGCAAACACAAAAACAATGCAACAAACAGATAGTATAAATCACTGTTTGCAGTATTGTTAAGGATAAGAAGTTTTATAATAAAAGACACCGTCATATTTGCCCAGAATACAAGCGTAAGGATGATTGACATCGGGAACAGCGACTTAAATAGCTTCCATTTTCTCCTTTTAACAAGTTTGAAGCTGATTTTTGCCGACTCGTTTGCGGTTTTTCCCTCAATAAAAAACGGGTTGTATGTAAACATAAGGAACATTGACAG
The DNA here is from genome assembly GCA_051893995.1 of Ruminococcus sp. GTDB lineage: Bacteria > Bacillota > Clostridia > Oscillospirales > Acutalibacteraceae > Ruminococcoides. The sequence goes on along the minus strand of JBJFHX010000150.1, from coordinate 7,643 downwards.
CAAAATCAGGACAAACATCACGCATAAAGTTATGCAGGCAGACAAAGCGTCGTTTACAAGGGTGTTGAAAACAACGTCGGGAATTGCAATATTCGGAATGAAGCTTGATGCGAGAAACATATTTGTAATAGGAACGAGTATCATAGAAAATGGAATGAGCCACAGATTTTTAGGCCTGAACACGTCTTTAATTCTGATAAAGGTTCTTTTTATGTGAAAGAACAAAGTTGTTTCTTCATCAAAATATGCGCTTTTCAAAATTGACAGCAGAACGCCAATTTCAAGCAGAAAATAAACTGTTGAAAAAATTACGATTACGATACAGCCGATAATAAAAATCGGACTGAATGCGTTTGTTAAATTGCTCTCGGTCAGATATGCCGACTTTGTTGTTGCGGTAAGCGCATTGAAAGCAAACCTCAGTGCAGGAATAACCGCAAAATTAGTTAACAGTTTGTATACGATTTCAAATATAAAAACCTGCTGCCAAGCCTTTCTCAGCAGAGCTACTGATTGTTTAACACCTTTCAACGGTCATTCCGCCTTTCATTTTATTCTTTATTCTGTTTTATTGAGCGGTAAATTTCAATATGAATCTGGTGCTTTAAATTAAGAATATCGTCGGGATATTCTGCAAGGATTGACTTGTATTCATCTTCAAATTCTTTTAATTTTTGCTTTGCAAGACTTGCTCCTACCCCACGACAACTTTTCACTCTGCCAAGCCACTGTTCCTTTGTAAAATTCAGCGTTACGTCGTATGAATGAATCGTATCGATATTGAATCTGTTTTCTGCCCACTTTGGATATTCATATCTGAATTTTTCAAATCCGCAGCCGCTCCATTCGGGATTATATTTCAGAACGGTTCTTTCCATTTTTGAAATAACTTCATCTTCAAACGGAAGCCAGTCCATAAAAATTTTGCAGAAAAGTCCCTGCGGTTTCAGTATTCTGAAAATTTCATCACTTGCTTTTTCCGCATTGAAATACTGAAAGCACTGCACTGCCGTTACAACATCAAAGCTGTTGTTCTCAAAGCCTGTATTTTCAGCGGAGCAAACTCTGAAATCAATATTATCAAATCCCTTTTCCGAGGCGATTTTTCTTCCATATGCAATCTGATTTTCGGAAATATCGGTTGCAGTAAAATGTGCTCCGGTATGGTATAAATTTATTGGCAGAACAGCAGTTCCACTGCCGAGGTCAAGAATTTTCTGATTTTCTTTTCCGATTCCAAAAGAAATCAGCTTGTAATACATACTCTTTGGATAAATATCACGGTATTTAGCGTAGTCCTGCGACGTTTTTCCAAAGTCAAATTCCTTTCCGCTGTCGATAAAATTGAGTTTCATTTATTCTGCTCCTTTTGTTAATGTGAAAACACCTGCGTAACCGCTTTTGGCAAATCTGAAAATTCTTTTACGGAATATTTTGCATTATCAACATTGCCAAAGCCGTATTCTGCAAAAATAAACGGAACTCCTGCTTCTTTTGCCGCATCACAATCGCCCTGCGTGTCGCCTACATAAACAGCCTTGTCAAGATTATTCCGCTCAATTATCAGTCTGATATTTTCGCCCTTTGTTTTCTTTGTTCTTCCCGACATTTCAAAGTCGTCAAAGATTTCGTTAAAGCCGTGATAATCAAGAAAAGCCTGAACATATCCGTCCTGACAATTGCTGACAATATAAAGGCTGTGTTTTTCTTTAAGCTGTTTTAATGTTTCGGCAAGCTTATCGTACAGCTTGCCGCCGACCTTTTGCAGATAACCTTGTTCAACATCACAGCACTCGTGCACGATTGACATTGCATTTGCCAAATCAAGCTCTGGTAGCATCAGCTTTGCAATCTGCTCAAGAGTTTTGCCCATATAGCTGTTCATTTCCGCAACGGTAAGCTGTTTATCGGTTTCGCTGTGACTTTTCAAAACCTCATTCCATATCGGCACTATTGTTTCGGACGTGTTCCACAGTGTTCCGTCCAAATCAAAAATTATTCCTGTTTTTTTCATAAAATCAACTCCGTCCATAATCACTAATCATTGTTAAACACAACCTTTTTTGTTGCGGTGTTTTTGCAAAATGCGGCGTCGTGCTCGACAAAAATCATTGTGGGATTGAACTTTTTTATCAGCTTTTCAATCTGTATTCTCGAAATGACGTCGATATAATTCAGCGGCTCGTCCCAGACGTACAAATGTGCCTTCTGACAAAGGCTTGCGGCTATAAGCACCTTTTTCTTCTGACCTCCGCTGAAATCCTCAATATTTTTGTCAAACTGCGATCTCTGAAAATCAAGTTTGCGAAGGATTGCTTTGAAAAGGCTCTCGTCAATATTCATCATCTCGGCATAATCCTTAAGATTTCCCGACAAGCCGTCGGTTTCCTGAGGAACATAAGAAATTACAAGACCGCTTCCGACAGATACCCTGCCGACATAATCAATATCTTTTCCGCACAAAATCTTGATGATGCTTGACTTTCCGCAGCCGTTTTTTCCGCAGAGCGCAATCCTGTCGCCCTTTTCAATTTTAAAGCTGACGTTACTGCAAACCGTTCTGCCGTCGTAGGAAATTGCTACATTTTCAAATTCCGCAAGCGTGTTTTTAACATATTCAAGCGGTGCGATTTTTAAATCGTCTTCACGCTCTAAATTCTTAAGCAGCTTTGACTTTTCTTCAACCGCCTGAATACTGCGCTGTTCAATCTGCTTTGAACGCTTCATCATTTTTTTCGACTTTGCGCCCTCGTAAGCACGTCTTTCAAGACTTTTTTCAACTTTCAGCGGGTCAAAACCAATCTTCTTTCTTTCCGACCTGTCTGCCCACTCTGACTTTTGCCTTGCGGTCTTTTCAAGGCGTTTTATCTCCTTTTTCAGCTTTTCATTTTCGGCAAGTTCAAAGTTATCCTGCCTCTCCTTGTTCTCAAGCCACTGCGAAAAATTGCCCTTTGTTACAGTAATATCACTGCGGTTGATTGACATAATGTGGTCTGCACAGCCGTCAAGAAACGCCCTGTCGTGCGAAACAAGGATAAATCCCTTTTTCGAGTCAAGATATTTGCTGACAATCCGTCTGCCGTCAATATCAAGGTGATTTGTCGGCTCGTCAATCAGTAAAAATCTGTTGTCCTTAATAAACAAAAGCGCAATCATCACCTTTGTGCGTTCTCCGTTTGAGAGCGTTTTAAACGGGCGGTAAAGCACCTCCTCATTTACTTCAAGGTAATTCAGCTCTCTTGAAAGCTTCCAGTATTCGTAATCGGGACAGATTTCATCTGCTACTTCATATGTGAGCTTTGACTCGTCCTCAATTTCAAACGGAAAATACTCAAACTCAACGCTCGAAGAAATACTGCCTTTATATTCGTACCTACCCATCAGAAGCCTCAGCAGAGTAGTCTTTCCTCTGCCGTTTCTGCCTGTCAGGCCGAGCTTCCAGTCGGTATCCAACTGAATATTTACATTTTCAAAAACATTGTCAAAGCTGCCGTCATAAGCAAAGGTCAGGTTTGAAATATTTATCATTGACATAAAATTCCCCCTTAAAACTAAAATTCGGGCAGCAGAAAAGCTCTGCCGCCCGAAAAACGCAGGGAATCCCTGTAACAATGTCAGAGAAAAATCAACAAGAGCAAAACAAGAACTTTTCCGCTAAAAGGCACAGCAAAGCAAACGGGTACACCGTTACTTTTTTGCCTGTAAATAAAAATCAGCAGAAAAGATTTCTCATTTTTTCACTCCGTTCAAATAGATTTCCTCTATTTTATATCACATTGATTTCCGGTTGTCAACCTCCGAAAAACAAAAAGTGAAATTACTTATGCGAGTCTGCAAGCACCTTGCGCATATATTTTGCGATGTCGGTGTTGTCGATAACGTCCTTTTCACAAAGCTCCTTTGACTGTGCTCCGCTTGCAAAAAGCCATACGTTTACATTTGTATGCTCGCCGCCGGAAGTAAAGCAATCGTCGTTGATGTCCTCGGGCTTGGGATTATCGGGAAGCGTTACGCCGCCTGTTTCGTGGTCGGCTGTTACAATTACAAGAGTTCCGGGATGTTCCTCTGCCCACTTGAGAACGTAATCGACTGCCTTGTCAAAGTCCTGCATCTGACCGAGAGTTGTTTCCATATCGCACTTACTTTCGTAGGTATCAATATTGCTGCCCTCTACCATCAGGAAAAATCCGTTGTCGTTATCGAGCATATCAAGAGCCTTAGAGGTCATTCTCGTAAGTGACGGAGCCATATCGGGTGCGCCCATATTGTCATAGGCAAACATTCCGAGCACCTTGTCATCGTCTGCATTCAGTGCGTCAAGCTCATCAGCTTTGGTGATGTATTTATATTTGTTGTCCTCAATAGTCTGCTTAACCTTAGGATTTGTGTAATACTGTGAACCTCCGCCGAACATTACATTGACATTCGATTTTACCATTTCACGGAGAATCTGGGGATAGTTATCTCTTGAGCTGTTGTGAGCAACCATTCCCGCAGGTGTTGCGTGGCTGACAACCTGCCTTGCAACAAGACCGGTTTCCATATCAAGTGACTGAGCATATTCGCAGATTGTTTCAAGCGCATTTCCGTCAGGGTCAACGCCGATACAGCCGTTGAGAGTTTTAACGCCTGTGCTCATAGCAGTTGCCGATGCGGCGCTGTCGGTAAATTCCTTATAGCCTCTTGTAACCGACTCAGAATATGTAGTAACCTCTGTTCTGTACTTCATTCCGCTCATTACAAGCTTGTCGCCCTTTACAACCTCGGAGGCTTTGATGATGTTCTTGCCCATACCGTCGCCTATCATAAGAATTACGTTCTTTGCAGGAACGTCCTCTTCAAGGTTGTATTCAGCATAGTCAACCCATTCGAGCGTTTCTTTCTCCTGCTCGGTGTCGGAAGATTCAGCGGAGGTTTCGGACTGCGAAGCAGCAGTTGTGTCGGTTGTCTGACTGCTTTCTGACGATGAACATGCCGCAAACGAACACACCATTGTCAGTACAAGCAATACAGAAAGTAGTTTTTTCATAAAAATACCTCTTTTTTAAATAAAATTTAATTATTGTTTTAATTAAAACAAAAACAAATAACTTTTTGTAAGCCGAATTTTACAATTTACAGCTAAAAATTTACATATATTTTACCATACTGCATTGCAATTTATCAAGGACTTTTTACAATATTTTTCAGCAATATTATTTATTTTGTTACAAAAAACACTTTACTTTGCTAACGTGATAATGTTATAATAAGGTTATTCTTTTTATTGGAGGAGATTTTTTATGAAAAAACTTACTGCATTCATTCTTTCAGCACTTATGGCTGTTACAGCTCTTACAGGCTGCGGCGGACAGTCATCAAGCTCTGAAGCATCAGCGGACAACTCAAGCTCACAGAGCTCAACAGGCGACTGGAGCTACATTGCAGACAAAGGCGACCTTGTTATCGGTATTACATACTTTGAGCCGATGAACTACAAGGACGAAAACGGCGAGCTTACAGGCTTTGAAACAGAATTTGCTCAGAGCGTTTGTGAAAAGCTCGGCGTAAAGGCTACCTTCCAGAAAATCGACTGGGATTCAAAGGAAGTTGAACTCAACGCAAAGACTATTGACTGCATCTGGAACGGACTTACAATTACAGATGAAAGACAGGAAAATATGGGTATTTCCACTCCCTATATGGAAAACAAGCAGGTTATGGTAACAAAGGCTGAAAACGCTGACAAGTACACAACAGCAGAGGCTGTTAAGGGTGCAACTGTTGTTGCAGAGAAGAAGTCGGCAGGCGAAGAGGTTGCAGAAGGCGACGAGTTCTTCAAGGAAGCAAACTACGTTTCCGTTGACTCACAGGCAAAGGCACTTCTTGAGGTTAAGTCGGGCACAGCTGACATTGCAATCATCGACTATGTAATGTCAATCGGCACAATCGCCGACGGTACAGACTACGCTGACCTCAAGGTAGTTGAAGGCAAGGACTTTGCAAAAGAGCAGTACGGTATTGCTGTTCGCAAGGGCGACGCTGAAACCTTGGAGAAAATCAACGAAGCTGTTCAGGCTGTTGCAGACGACGGCAAGCTTGAGGAAATTGCAAAGAAGTACAACCTTGAGGACCTTCTTCTTGTAAAAGCAAAGTAAGCTAAGAACGGATTTGGGATAATGAACGAATTTATCAATGTTACTCAGCAGCTCTTCAAGGGCTTTGGTGAGAACTGCTTTATATTTGCAATTACACTTCTGCTTGCGCTTCCGCTGGGACTTATAGTTTCTATGGGCTCAATGTCGAAGTTCAGGCCGCTGAAGTGGCTGACAAAAGCGTTTGTGTGGATTATAAGAGGCACTCCGCTTATGCTCCAGCTTTTTGTGGTGTTCTACATTCCGCCGCTTGTGTCAAACGGCAACTTCAGCTTTCCGAGAATGCAGGCGGCGTTGATTGCGTTTGTAATCAACTATGCGGCGTATTTTTCGGAAATTTACCGTGGCGGAATAGAGTCAATTCCAAAGGGACAGTACGAGGCAGGACAGGTGCTCGGAATGAAGAAATCGCAGATTTTCTTCAAGGTAGTGCTTATGCAGGTTGTCAAAAGAATAACAGCCCCTATCGGCAACGAGATTATCACCCTCGTTAAGGACACCTCGCTTGCAAGCGTAATTGCAATTCCCGAAATACTGATGAACGCAAAGGATTTCTCAATGGAAGGTCTTATCTGGCCGCTGTTCTACTCGGCTGTATTCTTCCTTGCTTTCTGCGGAATACTGACGCTTCTCTTCTCGTTTATCGAGAAAAAGCTCGATTACTACAAGGGTTAAGGAGGAACGGATATGTCGCTGTTAAAGGTTGAAAATATACAGAAAAGCTTTGGCAAAACTCAGGTTTTAAAGGACATAAGCTTCTCGCTTGAAAAGGGCGAGGTTCTGGCGATTATCGGTTCTTCGGGCTCAGGCAAGACAACGCTCTTAAGATGTCTTAACTTTCTCGAAACGCCGCAGAGCGGAAAGATCACGGTAAACGACAGCGTTCTGCTCGACTGCACAAGCAAAGCGAAGGCAAGCGACGCTGAAATCAGGAAAAACCGACTCCATTTCGGACTTGTTTTTCAGTCGTTTAATCTTTTTCCGCAGTACAGGGTGATTGAAAATATAACCCTTGCTCCGAAGATGCTTGCAAAGGAGCAGATAAAAAAGAACGGAGAATTTATGGGTGCAAAATCCTATAAAGAGGCGCAGGAGCTTATCGAAAGTAATGCGCTTTCACTGCTTGAAAAGGTCGGACTTTTCGAAAAGAAGGACTCCTATCCCTGCAATTTAAGCGGCGGTCAGCAGCAGCGTGTTGCAATTGCAAGGGCGCTTGCGCTGAATCCCGACGTACTCTGCTTTGACGAGCCTACCTCGGCACTCGACCCCGAGCTTACGGGAGAAGTGCTCAACGTAATAAAAGGACTTAAATCCTCCGACAGCACGATGATTGTCGTTACTCACGAGATTGAATTTGCACGTGACGTAGCGGACAAAATCATATTTATGGCTGACGGCGTAATTGCAGAGGAGGGCACTCCCGAGCAGGTTATCGGCAATCCGCAGAATCCGAGAACGCAGGCGTTTTTATCAAGATTCAATCAATATGCAAAATAATTTTTCGGCTCA
>JBJFHX010000149.1:0-36291 GCA_051893995.1 Ruminococcus sp. | reverse complement strand
CCTTGTCTTGCGAAAATTATCCTCGCAAATATAAATCTACTTTCTATCAGGAATTAGTATCAAGCGTGCGGCTTACTATTGCGTCAACCCACTTGTCGCAGTTTTGCTCGTAGTCCGACTGCAGCTTGATATGAGCCGATTTCTGTTTGTTCTGAATTTCCTCCCAGAGTTTTTCGGCTTTCTTTTCCTCCAAAGAATCGTTGCGCTCAACGGTTTTAAGTGCGTCCTTCATATAGCTGTCATAGATTTTCTGAGTTTCCTCATCAATCTTTTTTGCAAGCTCTTCCTTTTCTTTAAGGGCACTTTCCTCCATTGCCTTAGCTTCGTTGTCAGCGTCAACAATCTTCTTAATCATATTTTCCAAACAGTAACACCTCCGGAAAAAAGTTGTTAGTTTTTCAGTGCCTGCAAAGGTGCGGGAATTCTGCCTCCTCGCTTGATAAATGTTTCGGGCGAGCCATGTCTTACAGGCATTACGGGACCTCTGCCGAGAAGTCCGCCAAAGTTAAGTTCATCACCGGCTTTCTTTCCGATAGCAGGAATAAGTCTTACGGCTGTTGTCTTGGTGTTAACCATTCCGATAGCAGCCTCGTCGGCAATAATTGCCGAGATAACCTCGGGAGTAATATCTCCCGGCACAACAATCATATCAAGACCTACAGAGCATACGGCTGTCATTGACTCAAGCTTTGTGATGTCAAGATAACCGTTCTGCGCAGCGTAAATCATACCTGCGTCCTCTGTAACGGGAATGAAAGCACCGCTGAGTCCTCCCACGTGAGAGGAAGCCATAACGCCGCCTTTTTTAACAGCGTCATTGAGCAGTGCAAGAGCGGCGGTTGTGCCGTGACAGCCGCATACCTCAAGTCCCATTTCTTCAAGAATATGTGCAACACTGTCGCCGACTGCGGGAGTCGGTGCAAGTGAAAGGTCAACAATACCAAATGGTACGCAGAGTCTTTTGCTTGCTTCCTGAGCAACAAGCTGACCCATACGTGTGATTTTAAAGGCGGTTTTCTTAACCATATCGGCAATTTCTGTAATGTCCTTGCCCTCTCCGCCCTTTGCAAGTGCGGCTCTTACAACGCCGGGACCTGAAACGCCTACGTTAATTACGGTGTCTGCTTCGCCTACGCCGTGAAATGCACCTGCCATAAACGGGTTATCCTCGGGAGCGTTGCAGAATACAACGAGCTTAGCCGCACCGATACAGTTTCTGTCGGCTGTAACCTCAGCCGTCTGCTTAACGATTTTACCCATCATCTTGACTGCGTCCATATTGATACCGGCTTTTGTTGAGCCGATATTTACGGATGAGCAGACAAAGTCGGTTTCGCTCAATGCCTGCGGAATACTCTCAATAAGCGCATAGTCGCCGCTTGCAAAGCCCTTCTGAACGAGCGCCGAATAACCGCCGACGAAATTTACACCCAGCTCCTTAGCCGCCTTGTCGAGTGCGTATGCAAACTTTACTACCTTTTTGCTCTGGCACGGAGCGGCTACCATACCGATAGGAGTAACAGAGATTCTCTTGTGAATAATCGGGATACCGTATTCACTTTGAATATCCTCGCCTGTTTTTACAAGGTCCTTAGCCGAACGGCAGATTTTGTCGTAAACCTTTGTGCAGGCTTTGTCGATATCCTCGTCAATACAGTCAAGAAGCGAAATACCCATAGTAATTGTTCTTACGTCAAGGTTTTCGTTGTCTATCATATTTATTGTTTCAAGTATGTCTTTTGTTTCTAACATTTTAATAAACTATCCTTTCAATCAATCCGCTTTTTTACTTTATAGGAAATTGTTCCGAAACAGTCGGGCAAAAAAGGTTTGTTAATATCAAGCTGTCTGCTCGATTTGCGTGTCGAGGCACTCGACCTTTTTAAATCTTATGCATACTGTTGAATATGTCTTCGTGCATAATGTGGATTTTAGTGCCTGTAGCTTCTCCTACCTTGTCAAGGTTTTCTCTTAACTGCTCAAAACCGATGTTTGATTTGTCGATTTCAACAAGCATAACCATTGCAAACATATCCTGAAGAACGCTCTGTGTAACTTCAACAATGTTCACGTCTGCCTGTGCGCAGGCGTCTGAAACCTTTGCCAGAATGCCAACTGTGTCTTTGCCGATAACTGTAATGATTGCTTTCATAAGATAACCTCCCGATTATGCAGGATTAATGCGTTGAACTTGCATAATTCTGCAATAACCTTTTAATAAGTATATAATAATTCATTGTTGTTTATTATATACTTATTTTTGACTAATGTAAAGGCAAATCTTGCATAAATTTGATTGTTATGATATTATTTTTTTGGGAGGTATCGGATTTATGAAACTATGTGACCTGCATATGCACTCAAATAATTCTTTTGATGCAAAAAATACTGTTGATGAAATGTGTGAAAGTGCGATAAAATGCGGTTTATATGCTGTTGCAATCACCGACCACTGCGAGGCTCCTATGATAAAAGAGGGCGAAAACTGCGAATACGGAAGCTTTGACAGGCTTATTCCAAAGTCAATTGCAGAAACCCTGTCTGCAAAGCAAAAATACGCCGACAGGCTCAAGGTTTTGTGTGGAATAGAGCTTGGAGAGCCTATGCACGACAAGGAGTGTACCGAACGGGCTTTAGCCTACGGTGCAAGTGACTTTACACTTGCGTCCGTACATAACCTCAGAGGAATGGAGGACTTCTATTTTATCGACTGGACAAAGACAAGCGTTGATGAAATTTTGAAGCTGTACTTTGCCGAACTTGCAGAAACGGCAGAGTTTGAATATTTTGACAGCCTTGCTCATCTCACATATCCGCTCAGATATATCAAGGCAAAAACGGGAAAAATTCCCGACCTTTCAGTATTTTATGAAGATATTGACAATATATTTAAAATTCTTATTAAGAATGAAAAAGCGCTCGAAATCAATGTTTCGGGCTTGTTCAAGGAATTGAAAACAACCCTGCCCGATGAAACGCTTGTAAAACGTTTCAGAGAGCTCGGTGGAAAATATATAACGCTCGGAACAGACTCGCACAGCGTTGATTTTGTCGGAAAAGGCATAAAAGAGGGAACAGAGGTAGCCAAAAAAGCAGGCTTTACCCACTATACTATTTACGAAAATCATCAGCCGATACAGATTCCGATTGAGTAATTCGGATAATAATTGTTATGGGGGATAATATGACAAGGATATATTTTGTAAGACACGCACAACCCGATTTTTCGTGGGCAGAGGATTTAACACGTCCTCTTACCGCCGTGGGTGAAAAGGACAGCAAAGAGGTTACAAAAGCACTGAGAAACATTCACCTTGATTTTGCAATTTGCAGTCCGTACAAACGGAGCATAGATACAATTAAAGAAACGGTTGAGAAACATAATCTTAAAATACATACCGATTTCAGACTGCGTGAAAGGGAAAAGGGCAAAAACGGAAACGTCTACGGAATGTTTCAAAAACGCTGGAATGATTTTGATTACCACGAGGACGGAGGAGAGTGCCTGAAATCAGTTCAAAACAGAAATATTGAGGCTTTGTTTGAAGTCCTTGACGCTCACAAAAATGAGAGCGTAATATGGGGCACTCACGGTACTGCTTTAAGTACAATCCTCAATTATTTTGACAACAGCTTTTTGTGTGACGGTTTTCTGAGAATTATTGATTTTATGCCGTATATCATAAGGCTTGACTTTGACGGCAAAACACTTGTTGCCAAAGAAGAATTGCTGATAATAGAAAAGGAATTCAAAGGCAACAACCGAGCGGATAAGAAAGATTAAAATAAACGAGGCTTCCGTGTTTTTGGAAGCCTCGTTGCTTTTTCTAAATCTAAAATTGTAATATGGTTATCTAATTAAGTAAGCAAAACGATAATTTAGTGTTGGAATTATTGTAACGTTAACGTAGGGACACGGCGTGCCGTGTCCACACAAAAATTGCAATGCAATTTTTGTGAATGGGACGTGTTGGAACCCGTCCCCTACTGAAAGTTTGTTTGTCACTTTAATGAGGATATAATCAGTTGCGTTTGATAGTCAACACGGACACGGCACGCCGTGTCCCTACGACTGTAACTGAAATGTTTGAATCATATCCGTAGGGGACGGCATCCCTGACGTCCCGAAACGTTACCTTTATATCAATCTATAATTCGGGCAACCGTTTTTACCTAAAAAACCGATTTTTTCACTCGATTTGCGAGCCGAGACACTTGGCTAAATTATCGTTTATCTGAAAATTGAGCTAATAATCACTGCTTGCTTAAAGGGATAGTCAGAATATGTAATAATAAAGTTATAAAGTCTTTGCAATTTCTTTTATGTATTCTCTGAGCTGGTCTTTGGTTTCGGGGTGCTCAAGTCCTACTTCAATCTGCGCTTGCAAGATTCCGAACTTGTTGCCCATATCGTAACGCTTGCCCTCAAATTCTACTGCTGTCATTCCCTTTGTGACTGCAATTTCACGCATTGCGTCGGTAAGCTGGATTTCACCGCCTGCGCCCGGCTTTGTGCGCTCGAGTATTTCGAAAATCTCGGCAGGAAGAACGCATCTGTCAAGGATTGAATACAGCGAAAGTACCTCTTCTTTAGTCTGCGGCTTTTCTTTCATATCCGTGCATTTGAACACGTTATCGTGCAAGTTTTCAACCTTTAACGAGCCGTACTTGTGAATGTCCTGTTCGGGTACAAGCTTAACGCCCACAACGCCCTCGCCGTACTCGCCGTAGCAGTCGATAAGCTGCTTGATTGCAGGTGTTTTGCTGACGATAACGCCGTCGCCGTACATAACCGCAAAAGGCTCGTTGCCGACAAAGGACTTTGCCTTTAATACAGCGTGACCGAGTCCCTTCATCTCTTTTTGCCTGATGAAGGTGATATTTGCAAGGCTTGAAATTGCCCTTACAGTATTAAGAAATTCCGTCTTGCCGCTCTTTTCAAGCTGAGATTCAAGCTCGGGAGATGCGTCAAAATGATCCTCAATCAGTCCCTTGCCTCTGTTGGTGATAATGAGAATATCCGTGATTCCTGCTTCAACAGCCTCTTCAACGATGTACTGTATTGTCGGTTTGTCAACAATGGGGAACATTTCCTTAGGCATATTTTTTGTAGCAGGAAGAACTCTTGTGCCTAAGCCTGCCGCAGGAATAACTGCTTTGGTAATTTTCATTTCAGTCCTCCGAAAAATGATAATATTGTTTAAAAACTGATGAACAGCGGAATGTAGGAAACAATCACATATGCAGCTTCAAAGCAGACTGCAAGTGCAAGGTTAACTCCTCCGCAGCTTTCAAGCTCCTTGTTGATGTTGGGTGAATCAACTTTGGACTTGATAAGGTTGATTTTTTTAGTACAGTGCTTATAGTAGGCTCGGTTTGCCGTTATACCGCAGATTATCATAATAATCAGCTTTGCAAGACTCAGAATGTACGGCAAATACATAAAGATAATTTCATTCATTGAAAACTCAGACGAAAGTGAGAAAGAATAAAACATCTGAGTGCCGTTCTGAATATTCAGCAGGCTGTTGATAAGCTCCTGATACTCAGGCATAAGCTGAATAAATGTTTCGCCAACGGTAATTCCGATTACGAGTAAGGAAAGTATAATTCCTACAGCAATCATTTTTCTGTAAAGGAAATAAACTCCCGAAAACAGAAAAGCAGCAAAGTTAAAGCGTGAACTTCCGAAATTCTTGATTCGGTTGAACACAATCATAAAATACGGAGTATTTTTGCCGACGAATTTTGACATTTCGCCTGCCGTTACATTTTCCGCAATCGGCTGTTCGCTGTCAATTCCTGCCATTGGGTCAAACGGCATTCCTGCTCCGCCAAAACCGAACGGTGGTACACCCTGATTAAAAGGCTGACCGTTGTTGCCGTTCCGAGTGTTCTGCGTATTCTGATTGTTACTTTGCTTTCTGTCCTGCTCGTTTAGCGGAAAACCGCACTTCTGGCAGTAAAACGTGGCTTTTTCATTTTCAAAACCGCATTTCTGGCAGATTATAGTACCTTCATCGGTTTTGTCTGAATCGCCTTTATTTTCACTGTATGTTTCTTCAAAGGAAAAATCCTCTGAATGCTTGTCCTCATAAAAGCAATGTCCGTTATTTTCGTAACATTCACGGTGGTGCGGGGCGCCGCATTCGGGGCACACAACAACGTCGTCACCGCTTTTGAATTGTTCATTGCATACGGGGCATTTGTATTGAGTAAATTCCATAATTTCCTCCGTATATTCTTTTACAAGTTAATTATAACAAATAAAAACTGTAAATGCAACAATAATAATTTATTTAAAATTTAAGTTTACATTTTTGCACGTATTTGGTATAATAAATAATTATGAAAAGATAAAATATTTGAAATATATATCAAAGAAAGGTATGTGTTTATGGTACAGTTTGAAGAATTGCTGCTCGGACTTCAGGCGTTAAAGCCTGAAATTGACGATTTGTCCGACGCTCTCGGAATGAAGGGAATGTTATCCGAAATTCAGCAGCTTGAGCTAAAGGCTACCGAACCCGGATTCTGGGACGACGTTGAAAAGTCGCAGAAGGTTTTGCAGAGAACAGGAGCGCTTAAGGGCAAGGTAGAAGCATACGAAGCACTTGTTGCGAAATACGAGGACACCGTTGCGCTGATTGAGCTTGCAAATGAGGAAGAGGATTTATCTCTGCTTGAAGAAGCAGAAAGCGAAGTTAACGCAGTTAAGGAAAACCTTGAAAAGCAAAGACTTCAGACCTTGCTTACAGGCGAATATGACAAGAACAACGCAATTCTCACTTTCCACGCAGGATCGGGCGGAACAGAAGCTCAGGACTGGGCAGAAATGCTCTACAGAATGTACACTCGCTGGGCAGAGGCTCACGGCTTCAAGGTAAAAGAGGTTGACTATCTCGACGGCGACGAGGCAGGACTTAAAAGTGCCGTTCTGCTTATCGAGGGCGAAAACGCATACGGATATCTCAAAAGCGAGGCAGGCGTTCACCGCCTTGTGCGAGTATCTCCGTTTGACTCGGCAGGCAGACGTCACACGAGCTTTTCTTCATTAGAGGTTATGCCCGAAATGGACGATGATATTCAGGTAAATATTTCACCGGAAGATATTAAAATGGACGTTTACCGTGCAAGCGGCGCAGGCGGACAGAAGGTAAACAAAACCTCATCTGCCGTTCGTCTTACTCATATTCCGACAGGCATTGTTGTAGCAAGTCAGGTTGAGCGTAGCCAGTACCAGAACCGTGATGTTGCTATGAAAATGCTTATTTCAAAGCTCGTTGAAATCAAGGAGCGTGAGCACCTTGAAAAAATCGAGGATATCAAGGGCGTACAGAAGGAAATCACGTGGGGTTCACAGATTAGAAGCTACGTGTTTATGCCCTATACAATGGTAAAGGACCACAGAACAGGCTTTGAAACGGGTAACATTCAGGGCGTTATGGACGGTGACCTTGACGGATTTATCAATGCATACTTAAAATGTGCAAGCCTTGGAACCTTGCAGAAATAAAAAGGGGTAATTTTATGAAATATTTTGTAATGCTTTGTGACGGAATGGCTGACGAGCCTGTTGAAGCGCTCGGCAACAAAACTCCTATGGAAAAGGCTGTAAAGCCTTGTATGGACAGCCTTGCGTCAAAGGGCGAAGTGGGAATGGTAAAGACTGTTGCAGAGGGACTAAAGCCCGGCAGTGATGTTGCAAACCTTTCCGTTCTCGGATATGAGCCTGCAATCTACTACAGCGGACGTTCTCCGCTTGAAGCCGCAAGCATCGGAATTGATTTAAAAAACACAGACGTTACTTTAAGATGCAACCTTGTAACGCTTTCCGACGAGGAAAATTACGAGGATAAAACAATGGTTGACTACTGCGGCGGAGATATTTCAACGCAGGAAGCCGCTGTTTTGATAGATTACATTCAGGAAAAGCTCGGTGACGATACATTCAAGTTCTATTCGGGAGTTTCGTACCGTCATTGTCTTGTGTGGAGCAACGGCAATCCTCACCCCGGCGAGCTTACACCTCCTCACGATATTTCAAACCGTGTGATTACCGACTATATTCCAAAGGGCGAGGACACTGCAAAGCTTTACGAGCTTATGAAGAAGAGCTATGACTTGCTCAAGGACCACCCTGTCAATAAGCAGAGAGTTGCACAGGGCAAGCGTCCTGCAAACTCAATCTGGCTCTGGGGCGAGGGCACAAAGCCTCAGCTTGACAGCTTTTTCGGCAAGTTCGGCAAGAAGGGCAGTATGATTTCGGCAGTTGATCTTTTAAAGGGCATTGCAATCTGCGCAGGAATGAAGAGCGTTGACGTTGAAGGTGCAACCGGTTATATTGACACCAACTTTGACGGCAAGTGCAAGGCGGCAATTGACGAGTTCAAAAACGGTGCTGATTTTGTTTACGTTCACGTTGAAGCCCCCGACGAGTGCGGTCACAGGGGAGAAACTGAGAACAAGGTAAGAGCTATTGAGCTTATCGACGAGCATATACTTGCACCTGTAACTGAGTTCCTGAAAGGATATGACGATTTTGCAGTCCTTGTTTGTCCTGACCACCCGACACCTCTTTCAATCAAAACACACAGCTCAAATCCTGTTCCGTACCTCATTTACGACAGCAAAAATGAAATTGACAGCAATGTAAAATGCTTCTGCGAAAAGGAAGCAAAGCAGACAGGCAATTACATAGAAAAAGGCTTTACGATGATGGATTATTTCCTGTCAAAGTAATAAGTAAGCTTTATTTGCAACTGCTGAATAAAACTGAATAAATATGATTCAACATTGACCTCAACGGATAATTTTCCGTTGAGGTCATATTTTTATGCTTGTCAACATAGTATTAAGTACAAGTTAATTTTGGAGGAATTATAAATGACAAGCATTCAGGATAAGGGACGTTTTATTCAGGCGGTAAAATGCCTGTGTCCGTCAATCTGCAAAAGGCTGTTACCGCTGAGCGAACGGTTTGAAAATTCTGCACAAGAAATAAGACTTCGAATTAACCGACCGCTCTGCATAGTCTGCACCGACAATACATATTATGTCACCACAAACGGCGGGTTGACAAGCACACCGATAGACGGCTCAATGTACATTGTTACACGTGCCGACATTGCAGACACATTTCAGAATATCTGCAATTATTCCGTTTACACAAGGCAGAATGAAATAATAAACGGCTTTGTCACAATGTTCGGCGGTCACCGTGCAGGAATCAGCGGAACAGCTGTTGTAAACAACGGCAAAATCGTGAATATCCGTGACATTTCTTCAATCAACATCCGTATTGCAAGGGAGCACAAGGGCTGTGCAAAACAGCTTTTAGACAGGCTCGGCAATCTGCGTGGAGGTGTTCTGATTTGCGGTGCACCCTGTTCGGGAAAGACTACCGTTCTGCGTGATATGGCACGCATACTTTCAACACAGTGCGGTAAGAATGTTTCGCTGATTGACGAAAGGGGAGAACTTGCAGGCGCAGTTTCGGGCGTGTTCAGAAACGACGTCGGAATGTGCGACGTGTACGATTCCTACAAAAAGAGTGAGGCTATGATGCAGGCAGTGCGCAGTATGGCGCCCGACATTATAATCTGTGACGAAATCGGTGCGTCAGATGATGTTGAAGCGATTGAACATACGGTAAACAGCGGTGTAAAGGTAATTGCAACCGTTCACGCCGCAAACGAGTACGAGCTTAAGCACAAGGAAAACATACGCAGAATTTTCAAGACAGGAGCGTTTTCTAAGGTAGTTTTTCTGTCTGATAAAAAAGCACCCGGAAAAGTTTTGAAAATCTCCGAAGCAGGTGACATCTTTGGCACTTAAAATTTTAGGCGGGCTTCTGCTTGTGCTGTCGGGATTTTCGGCTGGGTGGTTCTGCTCCAAAAAGCTTTTGATGCGAAAGGATTTCTTTAAAAAATTTTTAAGCTTTGTATCAAACCTTTCAACTCAGCTTAGGTATAGCACGTCGGATATTTTTACGCTCGTGTCGCTTTCGGCAAATACCTCCGGACTTTATTTCTTTGAAATAAGCGATGAATCGGGAACTCCGTTTTATGACATATGGAGTAAAAGAGTGAGTGAAATTCCATCTAAATTCGGACTGAAAAACAGCGATAATGCTCTTTTGCTTGAATTTGGCGAACAACTCGGCAAAACCGACGTTGACGGTCAGCTTAAGCATCTTGAGCTGTATGAAGCGCTGTTAAAAAAACAGCTGACAGACGCAGAAAACGAGATAAACAAAAAATCAAAGCTATACAAAACGATGGGCTTTTTTGTCGGAACGGCAGCGGCTCTGATGATTATATAAGAGGTAAAAATGGACGTTGAGCTTATTTTCAAAATTGCGGCAGTCGGAATAATTGTTGCGGTGCTTACTCAGCTTTTAATACGCAGCGGACGTGAGGAACAGGCAATGCTTACTTCACTAGCAGGGCTTATTGTGGTGCTGACGCTCATAATAACCCAGATAAGCTCGCTGTTTACAACGATAAAACAGCTTTTTGGATTTTAAATGAATATACTTTCAGTTTGTGTGCTTGCCGTTGTTACCGTAATCATTATGGTAATGCTCAAGCCAAAAAACGGTGAAATCGCCCTTATGCTCGGACTTGCCTGCTCGGTGCTTGTTCTGTTTTCGGTGCTGTCGCAGGTTTCGGGCGTGATAGAAACAATAAACAGCATTATATCTGCCTCGCAAATCAGTACAAGCTACGTGGTGATTCTGCTTAAGGTAATCGGAATCTGCCTTGTAACCGAGTTTGCTGTGAATACCTGCAAGGACGCAGGAAGTCAGTCGCTTGCAAACAATGTGTCGCTTGCAGGAAAAATAATGGTGACGATAACCTCACTGCCGCTTTATTCCGATATTTTAAACACCGTTTTGTCGCTTGTTTCGTAGCTCAATTAACAATTAATAATTAAAAATTAACAATTAAGGTGACGGCTTTCAGCCGCAATATAAATAAATTCGGGTAATAAACTTTTGAATTATCGAAACCTATTTGTGCCCGTCCGGAATTGTTCATTGTACATTGTCAATTGTTAATTGATTTATTGGAGGAATGACGTGAAAAAATTTATAATTGTAACAATAACCGCCGTTGTGTTTGTCTGCCTGTCGGTTTTTCCTGCGGCGGCGGAAGAGAATTCAATGCTTTACGACCTTTCGGGAGTGTATGACAGCCTGTCGGATGATGCAAAGCAGAGCCTTGAAAATATAGGAGCAGCCAGCGCAGACCCGAACAGTTTGTCGGAGATTACGTTTTCATCAATAGTAGGTGAAATAGCAAATATGGCGTCAGAAAATATATCTTCACCGCTGAAAGGACTAATCAATATTACTGCACTTTTACTGCTTTGCTCAATTCTCACCGCCTATAAAGGCTCGCTTTCAAATGACATTTCAAATACAATCAACATTGTTTCAACCCTTTGCATAACATGTGCAATTGTAATACCTGCAACAAACGTAATCAAAAGCACCGCAGGCGTAATTGAAACTGCGTCAAACATTATGCTTGCCTATCTTCCCGTTATGCTCACAATTATGGTGTCATCGGGACGAGCCGTAAGCGGCGCAAGCTACTACTCTATGATGCTTGCGGCAGGAGAGGGAGTGGGACAGCTTTCTTCAAAAATCATCGTTCCGCTTCTCAATATGTTCCTCGGAATCAGCGTAACCTCAAGCGTATCGCCCGACATAAATCTTTCAGGCTTTGTAAACCTGATTTCAAAAACAGTCAAATGGCTTCTGAGCTTTGCAATGATGATTTTTTCTGCATTGCTTTCATTCAAGCAGATTATTACAAATTCCCTTGATGACGTAGCTTCACGTGCGGTAAGGTTTTCGCTGAACTCATTTATCCCGATAGTCGGCTCAGCACTGTCAGACGCATACAAGACGGTTCAGGGCAGTATATCACTTTTGAAATCGGGAGTGGGAGTTTTTGTTATTATTTCAATTGCAGTAGTGTTTCTGCCCGTAATTTTGCAGGGCCTTATGTGGATAGTAACGCTCTGGCTCGGCAAATCAACCGCCGAGGTGCTCAATCTTCCTCAGTGTGCAAAGCTCCTTGAAAGCGTAGCAACTGTTTTTTCAACCCTGCTTGCAATTATCCTCTGCATTATGGCTGTTTACATAATTTCAACTGCAATAATTCTGATAGCGGGAGGCGGCGCAGGATGAACGAATTACTCGCCGTCACTTCGGCAATCTGTGCGTCGGCTCTGATTTGTACGCTCGTTTCAAACTTTGTCACCGACGGCAGTACAAAGAAGATAATAAGCCTTGTCCTCGGTGCTTTTATAATCTGCTCAATGATTGTGCCGATAAAAAACGCAGTAAACGGCTTCAGTGAAGAAATTGCAGAAACTGATATTTCCGACTCGGCTGTTTCAACCGACGACGAAGCCTACAGCAGAGAAATTTTAAAGCAGACAAGAAATAACCTTGAGTCAGCACTTAAGGATTTGCTTTTGCAAAACGGCGTTGAAATAAACTCCTGCGAAATAATTTTAGCCCAAACCGATGATAATAGCATAATCATATCGTCGGTCAGCATATATATAAGCAAAGAGTACACGCAGTACAGTGATTTGATAAGTCAGATAACATTTCAGAATTTTTCGGTACAGCCGAGTATAATAACGGAGTGAAAAATGGACGAAAGCAAAACAGTCGGACGGATAAAAAAGCTGTTTGACAGTGATAAAATGCGAAGAATAATTATAATCGCAGGAATAGCGGGAATTGCGCTTATTTTCCTTTCAAACTACATAGATATAGGAAATTCGACAGATAAAAAAAGAGAGGAGGAATTTTCTGTAACAACGTACAGTACGCAGATTGAAAATGACCTTCAATCGGTTATATCTCATATTGAGGGTGCAGGAAAAACAGAGGTGCTGCTCACAATGGAAAACAGCGTTGAGTATGTTTACCTTGACGACAGCACAACAAAGACAAAGGAAATCGAGCCGATTATCAGAGGAGTGCTCGTTGTTTGTGAAGGCGGTGACTCGCCTGTCGTGGTTGAGCGGGTAACCGAGGCGGTTACGAAATCGCTTGACATATCGGCGGCAAAAGTATGTATTACAAAATTATCAGAATAAAGGTCGGTAGTATTATGAAATTTCAGAAAAAATATATTGTCCTTGCAACGCTTGTGCTTGCACTAGGAACGGCTGTTTACGTAAACTGGCAGTTTGCAGGGGCAAATACAAACACAACCTCAAAAGAGCTTGGTGCGGCTTCATACGTAAACGCAACTGTGTCGGATTCCACCTCCGACGAAGCGGTGCAGACCTCGGCTCTCTCAAAGGAGCAGAAAAACTATTTTGCCACCGAGCGTACAAAACGTCAGGCAACGCAGGATAAGGTGATTGATGAGGCAAAGGAAACGCTTGACCTTGAAAACGTAAGCGAAAGCGAAATGACCGAGGCTCAGAAAAGCGTTGAAAAGCTGCTTAAAACCTACACCATTCAGGATAGCATCGAGAGCATAATCAAGGCAAAGGGTTTTTCGGAATGTCTTTGCTACATAAGCGATGAGGGAGTGACGGTTATCGTGCCCGACACCGAGCTTAACGATACCTCGGCGCTTGTTATAGATGATGCAGTAACCTCTCACTATGACGTAAGCTATGAGGATATTTCAATAGTCGGAGCATAGATTGAATTAATAAAAGCAACAGGCAGCTTCAAGGTGAAAGCTTTGAAGCTGCCTGTTTTGGGGTTAGCAAAAATAAAATATCAGTTATTTTAAGGTTACGTTATATCCTGCAAGGTATTTCTGCAAAAGCGTTACGTCGAGGATTGAAACAACGCCGTCACCGTTGAGGTCGCATTTGTCGGTTGCATTGTAATATCCGAGAATTGCAAGCTGAATATACGTTGCGTCAGTTATGCTTATTTCGGTATCGTCGTTAACATCACCGGGTCTGTTGTAAATTGACTTGTAGCCGCTGCGATAGAGAACAGCAAGCTCGTCGTACATTTTTGAAAAAAGCCTTGCCTGAAAGTTTGTAAGCCTGAAACCGCAGCCGCTTAAATCCATCTTTGCAATTTCAAGTCCTTCGGGGCTTGTTCCTCTTTCGCCAAAGCCCTCCGATTCAGAGCCTGTGCCGTTGAGGTCAATTGCATATCCGGTTTCCGTGTTGAATGAAGATAAACCGTTTTCGTTGTGATATTTTGTAATTATTAAGCTGACAGAAGCGTACACACCGCCAGACCATTTATCTGTTGTTTCGTTATAGGTGCCGTCAGTGCCGAGTACGTTGCAGCTTATTACCGCCAGACCGTCACGGTCGGTGTAAGAGCCGATTTTTGTTTCTCTGTACCACGGATTACCGGTTGTTGCAGTCGGATGAATAAGTATTGTACAGCCCATTGCGGCGTAGTATCGGGCAATTTCGGGGTAGAAGTGACCGTCACGGCAGACATCAACGCCGATTTTGCCCCACTGTGTTTCAAACATATACGGTGTGTCACCGCAAATTGACCATTCATTCTCATAGCCTGCACGGTGTATTTTGCGATAAGACTCAATTTTTCCATCGGGGAAGAGCACAGTGGCAGAGTTGTAAACCTTTTCTTTGGCACCGTCAGTCATATCATAAATAGGTTCGTCCTCTTTTTCGGTCAAACCGAAGATTATGTACATTCCGTATTGGTGAGCATATTTTGAGAAGTAGTTTGTCGTTGGTCCGGGAATGGTTTCTGCAAGTGCAACCTGCATTGCAACGCCTGATTCCTGATAATAGGGGTCATCATCCGGCTTTTTCCATTGATAACCCGTCAGCACAGTTTCTGGAAACACAAGAATATCAACGCCTTTTTCGCCTGCTTCAATAATATATTTTTCCATAGCGTCAATGTTAGCCTGTTTGTCACCCCACACGGCAGTCATATTCACAACTGCCGCAACAGGACCGTCGGTTACATCGCTGTAGTATGAAAGCTCGTTGCCGGAATTCTGTCTGTCTGCAAGCTCGTCATACCACTTTGCGTAATTTTCCGGACTGAAATCCTCGTTTGAGCAGGCAGCACCTGTGCTTGCTTTGAGAGAGGATTTGTTGGTAAGCAGACCTTCTTCTCCGGTAATAATATCGGCATTTGTATTTGTAGAAACATTTTTGTCTGTGGTACCTGCATAGTATTTAGCGTCTGCCTGCAAAATTACCGAGCCGCCGGGAAAGTCGTAGGGCTGATTTCCGTCGGAATCAACAGGACCGTCTGCACCGACAAGGTTGGAGCTTAAAAGCGTGAAACCGTTTTGACTTGTGCTGCTCTCAATCCTGTTTTTATAGTACCATTCCCAGCCTGTGTCTTCTTTAATGCCGTCACCGTCTGTATCTTTGTAGCTTCTTGAAGTAGCTGTAGGATTAAGAAGAATGTTACAGCCCTTTGCAGCATAGTATCTGCTGATTTCGGGCATTGCATATGTGTCATAACAAATACTTATGCCGAGCAGTCCGTAATTGCCTGCGTCAATCAAAACCGGAGTTTCACCGGGAATACACCATGAGCCTTCAACAGGGCTGATTTTTTGGTACGTAGTAACTTCACCGTCAGGTGAGCAGATGAATGCAGAATTATAAGCGTGTTCGCTGTCGTCGGGGATTGTTTCCGTTGCACCGTAAATTATCCACATATTATATGCATCGGCTATCTCTGCAAATGTTGTCGCGGTAGGACCTTCGGCAGATTCGGCAAGATTTATAGCCGTCTGATACTCAAGCGACTCAGGGTCGCTTGACGAAACATAACCTGTTACGCACATTTCGGGGAAAAGAAGAATCCTGACTCCCTTGTTGTGAGCCTCTTCAACATAACTGAGCATTGAGCTTATGTTTGCTTCTTTATCGCCCCATGTTGATTTGAAATTCACCACTCCGAGTTGATTTTCTAAAAAGGTATATGAACGATAAGGCTGATTAATTCTGCCTGCTCTTGTGTAATCAGTAGCAAAAACCGTAACCGATGCTGTGAAAGTGATTATTAAAATAATGATTGAAGAAATAACTTTTTTGGATAGATTTTTTATTTTTTTCACAGAATACACCTCGTAAAATTTTAAAACTATCCTGTCAACATACAAAAAAGGCACAAACCCTGATGGTCTGTGCCTCACTGCACTTGCAACAGAAATTCACTATATTGAAATCGAACATTATCTATTAATATACAACAAATAAAGTAAGAAACAGAAAATTAATTTGTATAGCTTATACCTTTATTATATACATTAATTTGAGGTTGTCAACAAATTCATTTGTTTTTGAAAGCAAGCTTTAAAATAACTTTTTACAAAGAATAATTTGATTATAATGGAATATCGGGGTCCTAAATATTGACAAATTGTGCAAAAGATACTAAAATAATAGAAAACAATGAATAAATTAGTATCAAAGAGAGGGAATTGATAATGGAAAAAATCCTAAAATTTTTATCTTTGCAGGTTGTATTAATTATGACAATTTGTGTGGCTTCAGCAGCAGCCTTTTCTGCCGGTGCAGCAGAAATAAGCCTTGCAAACGGTCTAACAAGCCTTAGCGCTTCGCAAAGTCCGACTTCTGTAAAGCTTAACTGCTCAACACTTACCCTCGGTGTAGGAGAAGAATATACGCTTGTAAAGACTGTTTCTCCGTCGGGTGCAAACCAGACCTGCACCTGGTCAAGCAGTAATCAGGCTGTAGCGTCTGTTAACAGCAACGGTAAGGTTACAGCGAAAAAAACGGGAACTGCAAGCATTACAGTAAAAACCTCAAACGGCAAGACTGCTCAGTGTAATGTGACGGTAAAGCCTGCCCCGACAAGCGTTAAAATAAATCCGACAAGCGTTACTCTCGGTGTAGGCGAAAGCTACACAATTACCGAAAGCACTGACAGCGGAACATACGCAAATTCAGCAAATCTTAAATGGACAAGCACAAATACAAACGTCGCAACCGTTACAAAGGGAAGCTCAAACAAGGCGACAATTACTGCAAAAGCTTCGGGCACTGCTTACGTAAAAATCACTCTTTACAACGGCTTGACAGCACAGTGCAAGGTTACTGTAAAGCCTGCTCCGACAAGCGTAACAACAAATCCGACAAGCCTTACTCTCGGTGTAGGAGAAAGCTATACAATCAGCGAAAGCACCAACAGCGGAACATATGCAAATGCCGCAAATCTTAAGTGGACAAGCTCAAATGCAGGCGTTGCAACCGTTACAAAAGGAAGCGCAAACAAGGCGACAATAAAAGCCAAAGGTCCGGGTATAGCATACATAAAAATTACACTTTACAACGGTAAAACAGCACAATGCAAGGTTACGGTAAAACCTGCTCCCTCAAGCGTAAAAACCAATCCTGCAAGCATTACTCTCGGTGTAGGTGAAAGCTATACAATCAGTGAAAGCACCAACAGCGGAACATATGCAAACGCTTCAAATCTTAAGTGGACAAGCTCAGATTCAAACGTTGCAACCGTTACAAAGGGAAGTGCAAACAAGGCTGTAGTCATGGCAACGAGCATAGGAACGTCTTACGTAAAAATCACACTGTATAACGGCTTGACAGCACAGTGCAAGGTTACTGTAAAGTCTGCCCCCACAAGCGTAAAAGTCAATCCGACAAGCGTTACTCTCAGTGTAGGTGAAAGCTATACAATCAGCGAAAGCACCAACAGCGGAAGCTATGCAAATGCCGCGAATCTTAAATGGACAAGCTCAGATTCAAACGTAGCTACCGTTACAAAGGGAAGTTCAAATAAGGCAACAATTACCGCTAAGGGTGCAGGGACAGCTTACATAAAAATTACACTCTACAACGGAAAAACGGCTCAGTGCAAGGTAACGGTAAGCGAAGACCCATATGCTGAAAAAGTTCTTGAAATTGTCAATGCTGAACGAGCAAAGGCAGGCAAAAAGCCGCTTATTGCAAGCGCTGATCTGACAGAGATTGCAAATATAAGAGTCAAGGAGCTCACTCAAAAGTTCTCACATGAAAGACCTGACGGTACTACTGTCTTTAGTATGGCAAGAGAAAAAGGAATCAGCTACGGAAGCATGGCTGAAAATATAGCTATGGGACAGGGTACACCGGAATCGGTTATGAATGCCTGGATGAATTCACAGGGACACAGGGATAATATCCTCAGCTCTTCTTACACATATGTCGGAATAGCACATTATAAGTATAACGATATTGATTACTGGGTGCAGGTATTTCTTGGATAAATCAGAAAGGAATTATTAATAACATCAAAAGGTCAGAATTACCGAATGTCGGTTGATTCTGACCTTTTTATCAAAAATATAAATATTCACCCCTTTTTAGAATACCGCATATGATAGTAGAAGTAAAATGAAAGGGGGATTTTATGTACAGCAATTATCAATGGAACAAACATCATAATATGAACTGTTCCTGCGCAAAATCTGTGACAGACTTCGGACCCGAACCTTTTGTTGTGAATATAGAGCAGGCAGCCTGTCACAACACAAATTTCCGCACAGCCCTATGGACAGGCGGCAAGTTACAGCTTACTTTAATGAGTATTCCGAAAGACGGTGAAATCGGAGCTGAAGTGCATAACGACACCGACCAGTTTCTTCGTATTGAATCGGGAAAGGGTATTGTAAGAATGGGCTCGTGCAAGGAAAGAATGAATTTCCATAAATATATCGGTGCAGGCGACGCAGTCTTTGTGCCCGCAGGCACGTGGCACAACATTATAAATACAGGCGATTGCCCGATAAAGCTCTACTCAATC
This sequence comes from Ruminococcus sp., assembly GCA_051893995.1. Lineage (GTDB taxonomy): Bacteria > Bacillota > Clostridia > Oscillospirales > Acutalibacteraceae > Ruminococcoides. The sequence continues at coordinate 17,516 of JBJFHX010000149.1, read as the reverse complement.
TACGCTCCGCCAAAGCACCCTCATTCAACTGTTCATATGACAAAAGAGATTGCCGAGGCTGAGGGCGACTAAAACCATTTGTAACACAATAAAAAACAAAACATAAACTGGTATTGATTTTGGATTTACTTATCTGGAGGAAAAAATGAATACCACTAATTATGTTATTAAATCATTGGAGCTGCACCTGTTTTTCGGAAGAATAATGAAAGAACATTCGTTTTTCCTTAAAGCAGGCTTTACTCCTGCCGCAGTGTCCTTTTCAAACAAAGCAGAATATTTTATGAAGGAGTTTGAAAAGCTGCTTTGTCAGGCAGTTACGCTTGCAAACGGAATAGTGCGCAGTGACGTGCTTACTTCTGGCGAAATTGTCACGGAATTTACTGCCGAAGCCGAAAGGCAGACCGAGCATTTTACGGGCATACCGATTAATAAAATTCTGACGCAGAGAGAACTCAGGCTGATAAGTGGAGTCTGCCCCTGCCGCTTAAGCTCAGAAATCTGGTCGAAGGTGTGCAGACTGAACACAACGGCATTAAAACTTCTTGACGGTTTAATTTCATTTAAAGAAAACGTACTGCACAACGTGCTCAACTGCGAGATATTTACAGTAAATTACCCCTTGCTTATTGAGCATATCATTCGTGAGGCAAGGCTGTACAGAGAATATGTTTCTGCGCTAGAAAGAGACGGTGACATAACCGACGAATCAATGAAAAATGCAGAGTGCTTCTGGAACAGAATTATGATGGAGCACGCAATGTTTATACGAGGTCTGCTTGACCCGACAGAAAAAGAGCTTATGAACGAAGCCGACAGCTTTGCAAAGGAGTATGAAGCTTTACTGGATAACTGCAAAAACGCACAGAGCAAAATGATGAAGTCGGAGTCGCTTGAAGAAACGCTGAAATTCAAGGATTTCAAAAAAGCGGGCGTTCAGGGGATAACAGGCTGTAAAATCCGCTCGCTCATTCTTCCGCTCCTTGCAGACCACGTTTTAAGAGAAGCAAACCACTATATACGTTTATTAAAATGCTGAAAAACAAAAAGTCCTCTCGTTTGCAAGAGGACTTTTTATGTGCTTGTCAGAAAAAATTAAGCTGTTTAAACAGGAAAATCCATAAAAACATCGTGAAACACGCCGCCATTGAGGTGAACACGACCGTTGCACCCGAAAGTTCATGGTCGCTTCCCATCTGCTGCGACATCGTAAACGAAGATACTGCGCAGGGCGAGCAGAAAAGACCGATAAGCGATACAAAGTCAACTCCACAAAAACCGAGCAGTGAAGCCGCTGTAAGGCAAAGAGCCGGCACTGCAACGAGACGTGCAGTAATACAGATAACAAGATTTCTTCTGCAATTTTTAATACTTTTAAATGTTACCGACGCACCGAGCACCATAAGCGCAATCGGTGTAGCCGCTCCTGCAATGTCGGAAACAACGCTGTTTATTGCCTGAGGTAGTTTTATGTTGAGAGCAACAGCTAAAACTCCTGCGACAGAGCCGATTATAAGAGGATTTGTCGCAATTCCTTTTAAAATTTTCAGAACATTGATTTTGTTACCTCTGAAAATTTCAAGCGTGATTACGGCAAGAATATTGTACATCGGCACAATCACTGTTACAAGCACAGCAGTCATTCCGAGTTTGCCCTCGCCGAAAATATTTTCGACAATCGGCATTCCCATAAGTACAAAGTTGCTTCGGTATATTGCCTGAATCATTGCGCCACGGCTGTAGTTTGACTTTTCAACAATCAGCGTAAATCCTACAGAAAGCATATAGATTACTGCAACTGCCGCTACTGCAAAAATCAGAAGCTTTGCATTAAACACACTCCCGAAATCCGAGCCGTAAATATTGTTGAACATCAGAAAAGGGAAGAACACCGTAAAAACAAGCTTGTTCAGCTGAGGCAGAAAGCTCTCTTTAAGAATATTCAGTTTTCGTATTGTAAAACCTATGAAAAGCATAATAAACATAGGCAGAACTGCGTTTAAAGCTATGTAGAAATTTTCCATATTATCACACCCTTGCATACGAAAAAGTGTTTTGCGTAGTTTTAGAATATCACAAAAAGTTTCTTTTTTCAACAAAACAGACAACAGACTGAAAATGTTTATCAATAAAAGTTGAAAACATTTCCGCATTGTGCTAAAATAATAGCACTAACCTTGAAAGGGTGTTTATGTTGAAAAAATGCGATTATTGCGCTAAGGAAATTTCTTACTTTGAGCAGTACTGCTGCGAGGAATGCCACGCAAAAACAAATAAGTTTTACGAAATAAGCGAAAAATTTGAAAAGCTGTTTTCAATTGTCAATATGATTTGCGTTTTCGGAATACCTGTCGGAATATTCCTGTTTCCGTTTGCAAAGGTACCCGGAACTATTGTCGCTTCAATAAGCTGTTTTATACTCGGAATTCTGCTTATTTTGCTTCCGTTTCCGACAGATAATATGATTTCAAAATTCAAGCTGAAAAAGGCTGTGAAAATTACACGGATAATCGGAATCTGCGTAATTGCACTCGGACTTCTGATTTGCGGATTCTTATTTTTCTTTCTTATAAATGAATAATTGAACGTAAAGCGTCAACACTACTATCAGCATCATTAAAGGAGGACTTTGAATGCTTGATAAAATAGCGTTGACGCTTCTTATAATCGGCGGACTCAACTGGGGCTGCGTCGGCATTTTCCGTTTTGACATCGTTGCTTGGCTTTTCGGAGGACAGGTTGGAATCGTCAGCAGAATCATCTATATTCTTGTCGGTCTTGCAGCAATATGGTGTATTTCATTGCTTTTCAGAGATTCAAGAGACACCGTAATGGAAGATTCGGCTTCAATAAGGGATTAGTAACTATAAATAAAAAGGGTTGGTTCATTCGAGCCAACCCTTAAGTAATTTATTGATTAAAGTGTTTCAACAATTGCCTTTGTATCTCTTGCAATTACCATTTCTTCGTCGGTTGCGATAAGCTCAACTCTGATTTTTGAGTCGGGAGCCGACAGCGTACCGGTTACGCCTCTCATAGCCTTTGCGTTGAATTCCTTGTCAAGCTTTACGCCCAGACAAGCGAGATAGTCGCATACCTTTTCACGAAGCTGCGGCTGATTTTCGCCGAGACCTGCGGTAAATACAATGCCGTCACAGCCGCCGAGTGCAACGTAGTAGCTTCCGATGTACTGTGCAATCTGATAGTAGAGCATTTCGTGTGCAAGGTGTGCTCTGAGATTTCCGTCAGCCTCTGCCGCAGAAACGTCACGGTCATCGGAGGAAACTCCCGAGATACCGAGAAGTCCCGATTCCTTGTTGAGAATTTTTGAAACTTCGTCGGGAGTAAGGTGTTCCTTTTCGGCAATGAATGTAACAACCGACGGGTCAAGCGAGCCTGAACGTGTGCCCATCATAAAGCCGCCGAGGGGAGTAAGTCCCATTGTTGTGTCGATAACCTTGCCGTTCTTAACGGCTGTAATTGAAGAGCCGTTGCCGATGTGGCAGGTAATTAGCTTAAGATCTTCTTTCTTTCTGCCCATAAGGTCAGCCATTTTGTCTGTAACATAGCGGTGAGAAGTGCCGTGGAAGCCGTATTTGCGAACACCGAATTTTTCATAATATTTATAGGGGATTGCATACATAAATGCCTTTTCGGGCATTGTCTGATGGAACGCAGTATCAAAAACAACAACCTGCGGAACCTTTGGACCGAAAACCTTTGTGCAGGCTTCAATGCCCTGTAAATTTGCGGGATTGTGAAGAGGAGCAAGCGGAGAAAGGTCTCTGATTTTATTAAGTACGTCGTTATTTACAAGAACCGATTTGTCAAAAGTTGAGCCGCCCTGTACAACTCTGTGACCGATAGCCGTAACCTCGGACAAACTCTTGATTGCACCGTATTCAGGGTCAACAAGTGTGTTTTTAACAGCCTCAAAAGCCTGAGTGTGATTGAGCATCTGTGCTTTACGCTCAACTTTTTTGCCGTCGGGAGTTTTAAAACCGATGAATGCGCCGTCTGTGCCGATTCTTTCGCAGTTGCCCTTTGCAAGCACCTTCTCGTCAGCCATATCAATAAGCTGATATTTCAGCGAAGAACTGCCCGCATTAATTACCAAAATTTTCATTTATGTTCATCCCTTCTTTTATTGATTAGATTTAAGAAATGGTATATAATATAAAATACATTATATATAATACTCCAATATTTTTATGTTTTCAAGTGTTTTTTTACATATTTTGTCAAAACTTACGAGGTGAAGCTATGGCTGTAGCAGTAATAAGTGAATTCAATCCGTTTCATAACGGTCACAAATATTTAATAGAAACTGCAAAAAAGCTTACAAATCAACCCGTAATCGCAATAATGAGCGGCAGTTTTACGCAAAGGGGAGAGGTAGCCGTTACCGATAAGTTTTCAAGGGCAAAAACTGCTCTTGAAAACGGCGTTGACCTTGTTCTGGAGCTTCCGACGGTCTATGCTGTTGCAAACGCTCAGCGTTTTGCCTCTGGCGGAGTGCAGATTGCAAAATCTTTTGACTCTGTAAATTTTCTTGCGTTCGGCTGTGAAAGCGGAAATGCTGACAGCCTTAAAAATGCTTTGAATGCTGTTGAAAATTCTGCAGTGAATGAGATAGTTTCGCAAAAAATGAGCGAGGGGGACTATTACCCCAGAGCCTTGCAGTCGGCTGTAAAAGAGATTTTCGGTGAAGAAACAGCAGAAATCCTCTCCACACCGAACAACATTCTTGCGGTCGAGTACCTTAAAAATCTTGCCGATACCGATATTCAGCCGCTTGCCGTAAAGCGTATCGGAACTGCACACGACAGCGATAAAGCCTGCGAAGAATTTGCCTCCGCATCGCTTGTGCGCAGTATTCTTCGCAGTGGTGAAAATGCAGTAAAATACGTCCCTTCCGTTGTGTCAAAAATCACCTTTCCCGAAAATCTCGAACGCATAATGCTTTATAAGCTGAGAACGATGAGCGCAAAGGATTTTAGTTTACTGCCCGACGTAAACGAAGGTCTTGAAAATCGGATTGCAGACGCAGTGAAAAATCATAATTCTTTAGAGGAAATAATTTCTTCCGTAAAAACAAAACGCTACACCCACGCAAGATTGCGCAGAATTATGACCTGCGCTCTGCTTGACATTACCGAAATTTTACAGCGTACACCGATTGAATACGTGCGTGTACTCGGCTTTACAAAAGAAGGTGCGTCACTTCTCAAAGATTGCCGCCTTGAGGTTGTTACCTCTGTTGCAAAGGCGCTGAAAGCGGATTCAAATATTACAAAGCTGATTGAAAAAGACGTCTTCGCAACCGACATAGCCGCTTTGGCGTACAATGACGTTGACAGATGCGGAAATGACTATATAAAGCAAATTGTTAAAATGTAATTATATATTGCGAAAAATAATTTAGCAATATGACATTTGTTCATAAATGCCTAAATTATTTACATAAAATTACATTTTACCCCTTGTATATTTGGTGAAAATATATTATACTATAGGTGAATAATAATACTGATGTACATAAACGGCAATTTTAATGTGAATTTGTTATGAATCAGTAAAACTTTAATATGAAAAGAGGTTTATTATGGCTTTTAAATTAAATGATGAAAGAACACCTCTCGACCAGTTTCTACAGGGTGAATCTGCTCACGCTTATGAATTTTTAGGCTCTCATTTTGTGAATTGGGACAACAGAGACGGCGTTGTTTTCAGAGTATGGGCACCTAATGCTCTTTCGGTTTCCGTTGTGGGTGACTTCAACAACTGGGACACCAACGCAAACTATATGTACAAAATCTCGGGTTCAGGCGTCTGGGAGCTGTTCATTGAGGGGGTGCAGGAATTTTCCTGTTACAAATACTGCGTTGAAACCCCTTGGGGTGAGCGCAGATTAAAGACTGACCCCTACGCATTCCATTGCGAAACACGCCCTGACAACGCTTCAAGGGTATATGAAATTGACGGCTACGAGTGGCACGACGAGGAGTGGCTCGAATATAAAAAGGAGCATCCTCACAAAACTCAGCCTATCAATGTTTACGAGGTAAATGCCGGCTCATGGCGCAAATACGAGGACGGAAATCTTTTCAGCTACCGCAAACTTGCAGACGAGCTTATCCCTTATGCTAAGAGTATGGGCTATACTCATATTGAGTTTATGCCGCTTACCGAGTTCCCGTTTGACGGAAGCTGGGGCTATCAGGTAACAGGCTACTTTGCCGCAACCTCACGTTACGGCGAGCCTAAGGATTTGATGTATTTCATTGACAAATGTCATCAGGAGGGTATCGGTGTAATTCTCGACTGGGTACCTGCTCACTTCCCCAAGGACGCTCACGGACTTGCACGTTTTGACGGCACAGGCTGTTATGAATACGAGGACTACCGTATCGGCGAGCATAAGGAATGGGGAACATACATATTCAATTACGGAAGATTTGAAGTGACAAGCTTCCTTATTTCGTCAGCTATGTTCTGGCTTGATATGTACCACGTTGACGGTATCCGTGTTGACGCTGTTGCCTCAATGCTGTACCTTGACTACAACCGCAAGGACGGCGAGTGGATTGCAAACTGCTACGGCGGACGTGAAAACCTTGTTGCAGTTGACTTTTTACAGAAGCTCAACTCTGTAGTACATATGTATCACCCCGAAGCTATGATGATTGCTGAGGAAAGCACAGCTTGGCCGAACGTTACTCGTTATCCTATTCAGGATATGGGACTCGGCTTTGACTACAAGTGGAATATGGGCTGGATGAACGATATGCTCTCATACATTTCGCTTGACCCGTTGTGGAGAAATTACCACCACGACACACTTACCTTCAGTATGGTTTACGCATTCTCGGAGAACTTTATGCTCCCGATTTCGCATGATGAGGTCGTTTACGGCAAAGGCTCTCTTATCAATAAAATGCCCGGTGATTATGACCAGAAGTTTGCAGGAGTGAGAGGATTTATTACATATATGATGGCTCACCCCGGCAAAAAGCTTATGTTTATGGGCAGTGAAATAGGACAGTTCGATGAGTGGAACGCAGAAAAGCAGATTCAGTGGGATTTGCTCGACTACGAAAAGCATCGTCAGCTTAACCACTTCTTTGCAGAGGCTAACAAGTTCTACCGTGATGTTCCTGCAATGCACGAAAACGACTATGACTGGAACGGCTTCCAGTGGATTGCGCTTGACGACTATCAGCACAGCGTAATAGCTTTCCGCAGGATTGCATATGACGGAAGTGAAATCATCTGCGTCTGCAACTTCCAGCCCGTTACCCGTGAAAAATACAGAGTAGGCGTTCCCGTATACGGAATTTACGAGGAAGTATTCAACTCTGAAAGCGAGGAGTTCGGAGGCTGCGGAATCGTAAACAGCGGTGACATCAAAACTAAAAAGGTTAAAGATCACGAGCTTAATTACTCAATCGAAATTACACTTCCGCCTCTCGGCGTAATGTATTACAAGCTTAAAAAGGAACTTCCTGTACCTGCCAGAAAGAAGTCTACTTCAAAAATGGCAGCTAAAAAGGAGGCTGCTGCAAAGAAGGCTAAGGAAGAAAAGGCTGCTGCAAAAAAGGCAGATGAAAAAAAGCCGTCCGAAGAAAAACCGAAGGCTGAAGTTGCAGACAATGCTGAAAAGCCCGAAGAGGCTAAAACTGAATAAAGTATAATCTGAAAGCTGTTTCAAAACACTCCGTTTTGAAGCAGCTTTTTTTGTTCGGTATTTTGCATCATTCATAGTTTTTCTTTAGAAGAATTCAGAATTCAGTAGAATATTGATGTTTTGCTCACAATAGCATTGTATGCTCTACACACTTTAACGCAAAAATTTATCATATTTTTTGTGATTTACTAACCTTTTATCGATTAAAAGATAAATATTTTGCTTTTACAGGTTGACATATTCAGGAAAAGTAGTACAATATATTATAGAATTAAACAGTGTTCAATTTTTAAACGCTGTTAAAAGGAGCTTTTGAAATGGGACGTGAACGGCAGATACAAAAGAACGAAGAAACCCGAAAAGCGATAATCGACGCAGCCGTTTCAATAGGACTTGAAGAGGGGTTTGAGGAGCTTTCAATCAGAAAGATTACAGACAGGCTTGGTTATTCCGCAGGAATAGTTTACCACTATTTTAAGGATAAGCAGGAAATACTCGACACGATTCACAATACGACCAGTATGGAAATGATGGATGCTGTTGATGCTTGTGTGCGTGAAGACAGAAGCTTTGCCGAAAACACCAAGCTTGTATTCAAAATGCTCTCAGAAATTTCAATTTACGAGCCTGAAATGTTCAAGCTGATTCTTCTCAACAGATATTCACCAAACAATGAGTCAATTCAGACGTGGCTGAAAATGATTCGGCACTGCGTTGAAATCGGAATCAATTCGGGTGAGCTCAGAAATGTCGATTCCGAAATTGTATCGTATATTATGCTGAATTCCTTTCTCGTTGCGCAGATGATAATAGCCGAGAAGGGCGACATTGACGGAAAGATGATTGAGCACGTATTTGATACGGAGCTTGACATAATACTCAACGGGTTACTTAATAAGGAGGAATGATATGCAACTCTATATGTGGATTTTGCTTGCCGTGCTGATTGTGATTATCGGTCTGGCTTGCACAATTTATTTTTCGGCAAGGTATTTTTTCAGGCTTACCATACTTCGCAAGCCGACTGCAACGCTTGAAAACAATATCAACGCAAACACTAACTGGGAACAGCACCTTGACTTTATCAACGAGCGCAAGCAGTGGCTTTCTCAGCAGAAAATGGAGGACGTTTTTGTAAAGTCCGACGACGGTCTGAAGCTTCACGCAACTCTCTTGAAAAGCGAAAGCAACAAAAACTGCGTAATCTGCTTTCACGGCTACACCAGCAAGGGACTCAACGATTATGGCTCAATCTCGAAATTCTATATTGAGCAGGGTTTTAATATGCTGATTGTTGACGAAAGAGCTCACGGCGACAGCGAGGGAACGTATATCGGCTTTGGCGTTCTTGACAGATACGACGTTGTAAAGTGGATTGATTACGCAATAAAGCTGTTCGGAAATGACGTTAACATTATGCTTCACGGCGATTCAATGGGTGCAACAACCGTTCTTCTTGCAAGCGGACTCAAGCTTCCGAAAAACGTAAAAGCAATAGTTGCTGACTGCGGTTTTACAAGCGCATATGACGTTTTTTCGCACATCTTAAAGCGTGATTATCACATTCCGAAATTCCCGATTATGAATGTAACGGAAGTTATGACAAGAAAAAAAGCAGGTTACGGCTACAACGATGCAAGCACTCTTGACGCAGTAGCCTCAACCGATATTCCGATTCTTTTTGTTCACGGCGACAAGGACGATTTTGTGCCCACATGGATGAGCCAGAAGAATTATGAAGCCTGCAAATCGGAAAAGGAACTGCTTATCGTAAAGGATGCAGACCACGCAGAATCTTACTATACGGATACACCTGCATTTGAAAATGCAGTAAAGAAAATGATTGATAAATATTTTCAGGAGGACAAAAAATGAGTGAAGTAAATAAGCTTTATCCTTTAGCCGCATCTCAGAAAATGCACTACTACACTGTTTCATACTGCCCTAACAAGGCAGTGCTCAACATAGGCACAAGCCTGACAATTGAAAACGATGTTGATTTTGACGTTCTCAAGGAGAGTATCTATGAAGCATATGACAGAAGCGAGTGTATGCGAATTCGTTTCTGCAAGAACGAAAACGGTGACGTTATGCAGTATATTGTGCCCAAAGAGGAGCGTGACATTGAGTTTTTTGAGTTCGGTCACTGGAAATTTGAGGACGCAGAAAACGAGATGAAAAAATGGACTTCCGTTCCCTTTGAGCGTTTCGACAGTCCTATGAACAGAGTTGTTATGATTTCAATGCCCGACGGCTTCAAGGGAATTTATCTTCTTGTTGACCATATGACAATGGACGCTCAGGCGATTGTAATGTTCTTTAAGGATATTATTCAGATTTACTGCCACAAGGTTTACGATATTGATTATCCAAAGCCGCTTGCTTCCTATATAAAAGCTCTTGAAAAAGATTTAAAGTATGAAGAAAATTCAAAGGCTCTTCAGAAGGACAGAGAGTACTGGACAGAAGTGCTCAAGCAGGGCGAGCCTATGTATGCCGATATGACAGGCGACAATCTACTTGAAAGACAGAGAGAGGAAAGCAACAACCCGAATTTAAGGGCGGCTGTCTGCGGTATTCAGAGCTGTGAAGCTGAAATTGCTCAGTTCCACCTTGAGCCTAATCCCTCCGACTGGCTTGTAACCTTCTGCGAAAAGAATAACATATCAATGGCAACCTTGCTTCTTATGGCACTGAGAACTTATCTTCAGAAGGTAAACAACAATCAGACTGATATTTCAGTTCAGAACACTGTTTCAAGACGTGCAACACTGGCTGAGAAAAATTCAGGCGGTACAAGAATTCACTTCTTCCCGTGCAGAACGATTGTAAATCTTGATGAAACCTTCCTTGAAGGCTGTGAAAAAATCCGTGACGCACAAAACGCCGTTTTCCGTCACGCAAACTTCAATCCCATTGAGTTTATGGGTATGAGAAGTAATTATTTCCACCTCGACAGAGGTCAGTCATATGAGCCGATAAGCCTTACTTATCAGCCGCTTTCAATGCGTTCAAACGATATTCTTCCCGAGGTTCGCTACAAGTCAAACTGGTACACAAACGGTGTTGCCGCTCAGAACATTTATCTCACCGTAATGCACCGCTCACTCGACAACGGTCTTGACTTCTGTTTCGAATATAAGAAGGATAAATACACATATAATGACCTTGAGAAGATGTATTACTTCATTACAAGAATCCTCTTTGAGGGCGTAAGAAATCCCTACAGCACAATTGAGGAAATTATTTCAAACACATAAGGAGAGTAAGAACAATGATTGATAAGATGAGAGAATTAATTACAAACTACGTTGATGTTTCATCTGCTGAAATTTCTGAGGATTCAAAGTTTATTGACGACCTCGGCTTTAATTCATATGATTTTATGAGCTTTCTCGGAGAAATCGAGGATGAATTTGACATCGAAGTAGATGAGCGTGAGGCTTTGAGAATTCACACAGTAGGAGAGGCAATAAAGTACATCGAATCAGAAGTGCAGTAAGGAGCAGAAGTATGGAAAATGTTAAGGTAAAACCGAGCAAGAGATACGAAACTATCAAGGAAATGCTTGATGATACTGCAAAAATGTACGGCAGTCAGGACGCGTTCCGCTATAAGAACAAAAAGGAAATCGTTTCAAAAACATACAACGACATCAGAAACGACAGTATGACATTTTCTAATGTGCTCAAAAGCCTCGATTTGCTTTCAAAGCATATTGCCGTAATCGGTGTAACAAGCTATGAGTGGGTAGTGACATATTTCGGAACGGTGAACAGCAACAGCGTAATTGTTCCGATTGACAAGGAGCTTCCTGCTGAGGATATTGCAGAGCTTCTCAACAGGGCAGATGTTTCTGCACTTGTTTATGACAAGGTGCTTTCCGACAGAATTGATACAATCCGTGCAAACTGCAAAAACATACGTTACTATATTGATATGAACGCTGAAAGCTCAACTGATGAAACACTTTCATTTGCTCAGCTTATGAGCGAAAACGAGGGAGAGTTTGACGTTGAAATCGACAGTGAAAAGATGAGTTCAATCCTCTTCACATCGGGCACAACAGGAAAAAGCAAGGGCGTAATGCTTTCTCAGCAGAGCCTTATGGATAATGCAACTTGTATGGATATGGGCGAGCCTGTCGGTACGGTTTCGCTTTCCGTTCTGCCGATTCACCACGCATATTGCTTTACCTGCGATATTCTTGCGTGTCTTTGTGCAGGCGCAACAATCTGCTTTAACGACTCCATAATGCGCCTTGTAAAGAATCTCAATATTTTCAATCCTGATATTATTCTGCTTGTTCCGATGATAATTCAGACGATTTCATATCAGCTTTCAGAGCTTGCTATGCAGCACCCTGAAGTTCCCAAGGCTATGCTTGCCAAAAAGGTTTTCGGAACTTCACTTCACACAATCTACAGCGGCGGTGCATATCTTAACCCTGCTTTGATTGACGAGTTTGAGCAGTACGGAATTGAGCTTATTCAGGGCTACGGAATGACCGAGTTTTCACCGAGAATTGCGGCGAATGTAAGAGGATATATCAAGAAAGAGTCTGTCGGAGTAGTTATACCGGGTTGCGAAGTGAAAATCGACGACGGTGAAATTCTTGTAAAGGGAAAAAGCCGTATGATTGGCTATTACAAGGACGAAGTTGAAACAGCTAATGCACTCAGCGGAGAGTGGCTGAGAACAGGCGATCTCGGATATATTGACGAGGATAACTTCCTTTTCATTACAGGCAGAAAGAAAAATCTGATTATTCTTGCAAACGGCGAGAACGTTTCTCCCGAGGAGCTTGAAAACAAGTACAACGGCTGGCTTCTTGCAAAGGAGCTTATGGTGTATTCCGAGGACGGAAAAATTATTGCCGAAATGTTCCCCAACGAGGATTTTGTAAAGCTTAAGGGCATTACAAACGTTGAAGAAGTGTTTGCACAAAAGACCGATGAAATCAACGCAGAGCTTCCGCTTTACAAGAGAATCACAAAAACAATTGTAAGAAGCAGTGAATTTGACAAGACCACTTCGGGCAAGATAAAGAGAAAGCACAACAGCTGATTTATAAATCTATTAAATTTTGAGGAGTACATTTATGACATTTTTTGAAATTTTTGACGAGGTAAAAGCAACATTTATGCAGGCAGACGTAAGCGACTACAGAGGTCATCTTGCTTTGCAGGTTAATATGACAGGCGAGGGAGAGGGCAGATTTTACGCTGAACTCAACGACGGAAAGTTAAGTGTTGAGCCGTATGAATATTACGACAGAGACGTAATGTTCACTATTGACTCCAAGGACTTTTTAAAGCTCGTTCACGGCAAGCTCGACCCCGTATTTGCGTTCACTGTAGGCAAGCTCAAAATTGACGGCGATCTCGGAAAAGCACTTGAAATTCAGAAGTTGATTAAAAAATAAATTCATACCTAAAACAAAAAGCAGGCAAAACGCCTGCTTTTTGTTTTAGATAAAATAGATTTATTTTTCTGATATCGTATTAATTCTCTGTATTACTGAAAATTAGTTTTTTACCGATGCGCCCCATTCGCCGTCTTGAATTGGTGCTTTTGGTGGCAAATCTGACGAATCTATAACCGATGTGCTTGTTTCAGTATTTGTAGTGGTGCCTTCGATTGGAATGGTTGGTTCGGTTGTGGGTTCTAAACTGACAAAGCTGTCAATCAATCCGCTGCAGTACATTTGAATCAGTGTAGCGTCTAAAATATTAACCTTATTATCGGCATTAACATCAGCCAATGCATTCGACTCAGAGGTTGAATCAATAAGAAATGCTATCATTTTCTGGATTTGAGTAGCGTCTGCAATAGTTATTTCGCCGTTACGGTCAACATCACCAAGCATATAATTTGTTGCCTGAGTATCTGATTCTTCCGTTGTGTTGCTCAAGGCTGCTTTAATTGAAGTGTTTATTTTGAATTCAGAAACTGCGCTGTTTGTTACTCTCGCATTATTCTTATAAGTGTTATTTGAATAGGGGCTTTCTTCCAATGCTTCATCCTCTTCAAATCCCGGGACTTCATAGGGATTGCTTTCGGTAGTCATAGTTGCAGCAGTGTAATGATTATTGACCAAAAACATAAAAATAATGCCGAATAAGATTGTTGTTATTGAAATTATGGCAGTGATAATAACATTACTTTTCTTCATATTCATCTTTTGTTTACTCATAATTAATAATCCCCCTCTCCAAATTCCTCTTCTTCTTCTTCCCAACCAAAACCACTTACGTCCATGCAAACAGTAGTAGAAATAGAGAAATATTCAAAGCTTATTTCAGGTGATTCATATTCTTTTTTCATATTCCAGCTCCTTACAATGCAAATTAGCTGTCATTCTGTTACCTCTTCAAGCAGACTATTATAAGCGATTAATGCGTTTGAATATTCAATAATTGACTGGCTGATATTGGCGTTATCAGAAGTATCTTCAGCAGCTATCGAGTTGTAGCTGTTTGAAATTACATTTGAGTAATAAGTGTTGCCGTCACTATCCTTAACAAAAAATACTGCATAAGTATTTTTATTAAAATCTAATGCAAGTATATTGTTAACGTAATAAACTTCTATTGTACCGTTTTCTTCACCATAGATATTATTGTTTAACTTTGAATACATTAATGAATTTTCATTGGTCAATAAGTCGTTTATTGTAATACTATCCTCGCTATAATACCTGGTTTTATCTGTCAGAACAACTGCACCGTAGTCAGAAAACTCTGAAATATCGTGATCGTCAACTGTAAATGAATATTTTAAGCCCCAAGGCTCAATGTTTCTTATCGCAGTTGATGATGAAAAGCTATAAGTACCGTCCGTTGATGAATCATAGGTAAGTCCGCTGACGCTGACTGCATCGTAATACTCACTCGGGGCAGTAATACCTGACGGTGAAACAGCGTCATACATACCTTGAATACTGTCAAGCAATCTGGTTTGTGCAGTTTGAAGCTCCGCCTGTGTTTCAGGAGGGAATGTTGTATAATATCCGTTTTCAGCCTCTTTCATATAAGTTGTTATGTTGTTATACAAACATCTGTCTTTAACCGTACTTGTGTATTTAACACCTTTATATGTAAAATCAAACACAACCCAGACAGGCGTTTTCATATCGAACAAATAAAAGTTGCTAAAGATTGCTCCTGCTCTGTTAAATTGTCCACTGGTATTTGTCAGAGTATTATATATAAGATTTTCACTGTTTTTCGACGTACCGGCTATTATTGTATTTGAATTGCTTTTTATATATGACGGTGTAGGAGCACTTTCGTTAAGCGTTCCCTTTAACATATAAACATTGTAATCCGTAACATCAGGGTCATTTAATAAGTCTACATATTGTCCGTCAACCTTTACAGTTCCGTATGTTCTAATGTACCAGGGTTCTTTTATCTTGAAAAAATTAAAATAGTTATAAGCAAACGATGGTCCGGCATACAGTTCTGTTTTTTCTGTTATTTTAGTATTTGCAAAGTCAAAAATATATTCTGTCCCTCTTTCGGTAGGAGATGTGAACCATGTCTTAACCGATTTTGAGTCACCGGAAGGCTTCACGGCTTTTTTGCCGACTGCGACATCCTGAAAATAGTTACCGTATTTATTTTCATCTGTTTTATCGTAATAGTCATAATTTGCAGAATCGCCTTTTTCGGTATAGTAAAATATCACAGGGAAAGTAATCTTTTCAAATCTGGCATAATAGGTGTTTTGCTTACCCTCCTCAACACTTACTGCAATTGAGGTTGATTTGGTTCTTAGCTCATATTCACCTGTTTCGCTGTTTATGCAATACCAGCCGGTAAACATATAATCATTAATGTAATCAGGCGTTGCCTTAAACATTATTTTGTCACCGACGCTGCCGTAGGCTTCAATTCTTTCAACTCTGTTCTCACCGTTAACATTCTGAGTATATTCCTTAACATCTTCAGCTCTCAGCTCGTCGGCAATCAGGGTTTCCTCAACAGTTCCTCCGACAGCGGAATTTTCAAACTCACCGCTTTCGCTGTCACGTGTCTGCGCCTGTGCTGTGTTTGCAAACTTCCAAACTGCTGTCAGCGTAATACCGTGCGAGGCGTCTAATTGCAGGTTGCTTATATTATTTTTAGAATCAGTGATTGTTACAATACCGCCGTTGCCTGTTGTCGGGTCATACGTTATTGTATGCTCGCCGTCAATTATAATCTGATTTCCGTCACTGTCTTTTACGCTCCAGCCGCAGAATTTAGCAGATCCGTTATCCCAGTCCTTATTCGGAAGTGCGGCGTGGGATATATATTTTCCCGTTTTTGTTACTTCAATTACTTCGTCACCGCTTGATGTGGTGCTGTATTCGCAATTATAGTAATATTCCGATGTGTCAATCACGTTGCCGTCATCATCTTTCACCTTTTGGAAAGAATCGGAAAAGCCGACTAAGTTTCCGCCGACTGTATTATCCGGAGAAAAGAGATAAGGAGCACCGCCGTTTGAATCATACAATACATACGGAGCCTTTGTATAAATCAGGTGAACAGCAACAGGTGATTCTACAAGAACTCTGCAATGATAATCCCATATTTCTACTTCACCGGTTTCAGTGTTCACAATCTCTTTAGGTTCATAAATAAAGTATTCCTCTGACAGTGTATTCTTTTCTTCATCTGTAAGACTGCTTATATCTCCGTCGTATATTTTAAGGAATTTTGTGACAGGCGTTCCGTCAGCATCGTTTACCGTGATATACGCACCTTCAAAGCTACAGTCTTTAAGAGTACCGTCATTGTACTGCTTTGTATATATCGTGCAATACTGTCCGTCAAGGACAACTGAATGTAATGCGTCTCCGCTGGTGATATCGCTCTTAATTGTGACATTTGATAAATCTGAATGTTCAACATCGGCACCGCCGATACCGCCTTCGGTAATTGAAGTAGAAATAGGCTGATACAAATCAAAGTTAATGTCGTCAAGAAGATTTCCGTAGGATGCCTTAGCAACTATTTGATTATTTGACAATTGTCCGGATGAATATGAACAGAATGCAAATAATGTTTCTGTCTGTCCTTTCGGAACAGTATAGGTGCAGTCATAACCGAGCGAACTGCTTGCGCCTTTCATTATGTCGTCAAAATCATCCGAGAGATTTGTTCCGTATTTGGACCAGCCGTTTATTGATTCGTCCGGATTGGTATTGCAGTAAGGTGATGAGATAACCCAGACGCTCCATTCCTGATTGATTGTTTCCGTTTCAACCAATGAAATGTTCTCATCTTCGTCAGTAGAATCGTTCACAAATTTTCCCGATGCGGCAAACGGCTTTGAATAAACCGTATATTTCTGCGAACAGCCGACTTCAGGGTAATCAACTCCGTACTGTGTTTTCAGCCAGTTTGTTATTCTTACAAACTGGTCCTTACCTGTTTTTGAGGGCTTTGACGGGTCGACCGGCTGCTCAGGTCCGATAATAAGTACCATACGGTCTGTTGTATCTCTTCCTCTGTGGTCAAGTCCCCATGTGTAGGTTGAGCCAGAAACCGTTTTGATTCTCTGATAAATAGTACTTTCCTCTTCAGCGTTAAGCTCGGCGGCGATATCTCCCTCTGCAACCTGACAATACTCCGGATTATTAGGATACTTGCTTTTTGTTACCTTAAAATGATACGTTGTGTTACTATTGAAAAACTCAAATTTTCCGTCGGAAGCTGTGGTATCCCAATAAGGCACATTTGCTTTTGCCGGTTGTGCGTAATTATTGCTAAAGGTGTAATTCTCTACATTTTCTTCAAATCCGCCGTTCTGAATATGCTTAACCGAATATTTTGTG
>JBJFHX010000148.1:0-2537 GCA_051893995.1 Ruminococcus sp. | reverse complement strand
AGGATGTTAAGACCTGCGGCGTTCTTGAAGAGGACAAGGCTTACGGCGTAAAGAAAATTGCAGAGCCTATCGGCGTTATTGCTGCCGTAATTCCCACAACAAACCCCACATCTACAGCTATCTTCAAGACACTCGTTTGTCTTAAGACACGCAACGGTATCATCATCAGCCCCCACCCCCGTGCAAAGCAGAGCACAATTGAGGCTGCTAAGGTAGTTTTAGAAGCTGCCGTAGCTGCAGGTGCTCCCGAGGGCATCATCAGCTGGATTGATGTTCCGTCTCTTGAGCTTACAAATATGCTTATGCAGGAGGCTGACTGCATTCTCGCAACAGGCGGTCCCGGAATGGTTAAGGCTGCTTATTCATCAGGCAAGCCCGCACTCGGCGTTGGCGCAGGTAACACACCCGCTATCATCGACGAAAGTGCTGACATTCTTCTTGCAGTTAACTCAATTATTCATTCAAAGACATTCGATAACGGTATGATTTGCGCTTCTGAGCAGTCAGTTATCGTTGAAAAGAAGATTTACAATAAGGTTAAGAAGGAGTTCAAGGCTCGTGGCTGCTACTTCCTTAACGACGAAGAAACAGAAAAGGTTAGAAAGACTATCATCATCAACGGTGCTCTCAACGCTAAAATCGTTGGTCAGAAGCCCGTTACAATCGCTGCTCTTGCAGGCGTAACAGTTCCGGAAGAAACAAAGATTCTTATCGGTGAGGTTGAGTCTGTTGACATCAGCGAGGAATTTGCTCACGAAAAGCTCTCTCCCGTACTTGCAATGTACAAGGCTGAAAACTTTGAGGACGCTGTTGCTAAGGCTGAACAGCTTGTTGCTGACGGCGGCTACGGTCACACATCTTCACTCTATGTTGACGCTGTTAACCAGAGAGAAAAGATTGACGAGTTTGCTTCTCGTATGAAGACCTGCCGAATCCTGGTTAACACTCCCTCTTCACAGGGCGGTATCGGTGACCTCTACAACTTCAAGCTTGCTCCTTCACTTACACTCGGCTGCGGCTCATGGGGCGGCAACTCTGTATCAGAAAACGTAGGCTGTAAGCACCTTATCAATATCAAGACAGTAGCCGAGAGGAGAGAAAATATGCTTTGGTTCAGAGCACCTGAAAAGGTATATGTGAAGAAGGGCTGTATGCCTGTAGCTCTTCAGGAACTTAAGGACGTTATGGGCAAGAAGAGAGCCTTCATCGTAACAGACTCCTTCCTTTACAAGAACGGCTACACAAAGCCGATTACAGACAAGCTCGATGAAATGGGCATTGTTCACACAACATTTGCTGACGTTGAGCCAGACCCATCACTTCTTTCTGCACAGAAGGGTGCAGAGGCTATGCGCAAGTTTGAGCCTGACGTAATTATCGCACTCGGCGGCGGCTCAGCAATGGACGCAGGTAAGATTATGTGGGTTCTCTACGAGCATCCCGAAGCTGACTTTATGGATATGGCTATGCGTTTCTGCGATATCCGTAAGAGAGTTTATACATTCCCGAAGATGGGCGAAAAGGCTTACCTCATCGCTATTCCTACATCATCAGGTACAGGCTCTGAGGTTACTCCCTTCGCAGTTATCACAGACCAGAACACAGGCGTTAAGTATCCGCTTGCTGACTACGAGCTTATGCCTAACATGGCAATCGTAGACGCTGACAATATGATGAGCGGTCCTAAGGGACTCACAGCAGCATCAGGTATCGACGCTGTTACACACGCACTTGAGGCTTACGCTTCAATGCTCGCAACAGACTTCACAGACGGTCTTGCACTCCGTGCGCTTGAGCTTATCTTCAAGTATCTCCCTGCTTGCTATGACAACGGTATGAACGAGCCTGTTGCTCGTGAAAAGGTTGCTCACGCAGCTACAATGGCAGGTATGGCATTTGCTAACGCATTCCTCGGTGTTTGCCACTCAATGGCTCATAAGCTCGGCGCATTCCACCACCTTCCCCACGGCGTTGCAAACGCACTTATGATTGAGCAGGTTATCCGCTTCAACTCTGTTGAAACTCCTGCAAAGATGGGTACATTCCCGCAGTACGACCACCCGAAGACACAGGCTCGTTATGCTGAAGTTGCAAAATATCTCGGTCTTGAGGGCAAAAACGATGCTGAAAGCGTTGAGAACCTCATCAAGGCTATCAACGACCTTAAGGCAAAGGTTGGCATCAAGAACTCCATTCAGGAATACGGCATTGATGAAACAGACTTCCTCAACAGACTTGACGATATGGTTGAGCAGGCATTCGACGACCAGTGCACAGGCGCTAACCCGAGATATCCGCTCTTCAAGGAAATCAAGCAGATGTACCTCAATGCTTACTACGGCAACAACAGCGAAACAGTTTAATTTCATATCGCTTTTGTAGCGGCGAACTGTGTTCGCCACACCATAAAATTGCATAATGTATAAATTAAGCCGCCGGCAGTTAATGTCGGCGGCTTTGTTGTTCAGAAAAGCTGTTTCATTAAACCATAATTTAGCGGCGAGCCGCCGCAGGCAATTCGAGTGGAAAAGTCGGTT
>JBJFHX010000147.1:0-10447 GCA_051893995.1 Ruminococcus sp. | reverse complement strand
GGTTCCCACACGTCCCATTCACAAAAATTGCATTGCAATTTTTGTGTGGACACGGAGTGAGTGTCCCTATGTCGATAGATGCCGTAAAGTAGTATCTTGCGTCAGAATCAGAAAAATGTTTGACTCCCGAGATACCGAGTTTTATATTATATCCGACTTTTATAACGTACTAAAAAATTAATCTGTCAATTTTTGCCGGAAACTATTTTCATTCCAAAGTAATTGACTAAATCTGTCGAATATATTAAAATAGTATTAAATCTTTTTTCGATTAATATTTTAGAAGTACAAAGGGGTACAATATATGGGTGGATTTTTTGCAGTAGCGTCAAAGGAATCGTGCGTTATTGATTTATTTTACGGCACCGACTATCATTCGCATCTTGGCACAAGACGAGGCGGTATGGCTGTTTTCGGAGAGGGCGGATTTTCCCGTGCAATTCATAACATACAGAATTCTCCGTTCCGAACAAAGTTTGAGCGTGACGTTGAAGAGCTTGAGGGCAACCTCGGTATAGGCTGTATTTCGGATTTTGAGCCTCAGCCGCTTCTTGTTCATTCGCACCTCGGCAGTTTTGCGATTACAACGGTCGGCAAAATCAACAATTCCGACGAGCTGATAAACGATTGTTACAACAACGGCAACACTCATTTTCTTGAAATGAGCGGAGGTACAATCAATCCTACAGAAATAACAGCTGCACTTATCAATCAGAAGCCGTCAATTGTTGAGGGACTTAAGTTTGCTCAGGAGAAAATCGACGGCTCAATGACGATTCTTCTGCTTACTTCAAAGGGAATCTATGCCGCACGTGACAGGCTCGGACGTACTCCCGTTATTATCGGAAAAAAGGACGGAGCTTACTGCGCTTCATTTGAAAGCTTTGCCTATCTTAACTTAGGCTACGAGGACTGCAAGGAACTCGGTCCTGCTGAGATTGTCTTTATGACTCCCGAGGGTGTTGAAACCGTAAGCCCTGCCGGCAAGGAAATGAAAATCTGTTCGTTCCTCTGGGTTTACTACGGCTATCCGACTTCTTGCTATGAGGGTGTAAATGTTGAACAGATGCGCTATGACTGCGGTCGCTTGCTTGCAAAAAGGGATACCGTAACGCCCGACGTTGTTGCAGGCGTTCCCGACTCGGGAATTGCCCACGCAATCGGCTATTCAAATGAAACGAAAATTCCGTTTACACGTCCGTTCATAAAGTACACGCCGACGTGGCCTCGTTCGTTTATGCCGACAAATCAGAAACAGCGTAATAAAATTGCGCATATGAAGCTCATTCCCGTTAAAAAGCTGATAGAAAATAAACGACTTCTGCTTATAGACGACTCAATCGTAAGAGGAACTCAGCTGAGAGAAACTACCGAATTCTTATATAACAGCGGAGCTAAAGAGGTTCATATCCGACCTGCCTGTCCGCCTATTATGTTCGGCTGTAAGTACCTCAACTTCTCACGTTCAACCTCCGAGCTTGATTTAATTGCACGCAGGGTTATTCTTAAGCGTGAGGGTGACAATGCCGACAATATGCTCTCTGACTACGCAGACCCCACAAGCACAAACTACAGCGAAATGATTGAAGAAATCCGCAAGGAGCTTAACTTTACCTCTCTTCGCTATCACCGCCTTGATGATATGATTGAATCAATCGGGATTTCTCCGTGCAGGCTCTGCACCTACTGCTGGAACGGCAAAGAATGATTTAGTCCGCCCTATAGGTTGGATTTAAATTATAGCTCGGTATCCCGGGAGTCAGATATTTTTCTAAATCTTACGCATGATACTACTTTACGTCATCTGTTTCTGCGATTGTAATGCAAACATTTCCTTAATAGCCGTAGGTGACGGATTCTTACACGACCTTGAATTCTATACGGAACTTATCTTTTGTGATAGGTTCCGTTTTGTTTTATTTGAAATACTGTTGTAAATACGGAGGAATTTTACAATTAATTTGAAAATAATTACCATAACACAGATAAAGAGGGTAAAAATTTAAGATTATTTTGTGAGATTTTGCTATTGATTTTCCGGTGTTTGTTGTGATATAGTTTTTTTATGTTTTTATGGAGGTAAAAAATGAGGATGAAATTTAAAAATCTAAAAAAATTAACATCTGTTGCAATTATCTGTACGATGATAGTCGCATTATTTGTGCCGACTCTCTCGGTGCAGGCAGCAGAAGCACAGGCAATTGAAAATGTTATTGAAAACTACACAGACATTGAAAACTCTGATTATAAGATTACCGATGTAGTCCGTGAGTACAGTCAGATAAATGTCTACTATTCTGTGCCCGAAAACTGTCGTATGATAATGGCTGAATATGATGATGTAACAGGTTTTCTGAAAAATATTGAAGACAAAAGTGTATCGTCAACTGATTCAAGAACATATTTTTATATGCAGAGTTGCAGTAACCAGAGCACTACCATAAAACTGTTTATTGTTGACTATTACAACAGACCGCTCGGAAAATCATATACAGAGAATGTAAAGATAACGGTTGAGAGCGAAGCACCTTCATTCGGCTACGGATATGATATGGATCCGCATCCTACAGTACCGCTGAAAAATGATTCGGGAAAATACGCTTATGGAGCAAATTGGTCGGTTAATACAAACGGTTTGCTCACAGTAGATGTTGTTGATTCATATTTATTTACAACCGGAGAGCACACTGCTCCCTGGGATGAATACAGAGAAGAGATTACATCTATTTTAATACCTGAATCCCCGGATAATATTACCGATGTAGGCTCATATATGTTCCAGGGATTAAGCAAAGTAAAAGAGGTTACAATTCCCTCACAGGCGAATCTTTTTTATAAGACCTTTGTGGATATGCCTTCGTTGGAAAAGGTTATTCTCACATATAACCCGACAGGATCTTTCAATACTTCACCTTCCTATGTAGGCGGTGAATCATTTATTAATTGTCCTTCATTAAAGGAATTTGTCGTTGATGAGAATGACAGTAAATATATGACAATTGACGGTGTTCTTTATACAAAGAGCGGAACAACACTGTTAAAATATCCTGCGGGAAAAACCGACAAGACCTTCACAGTTCCCGATGGGGTAGTTAATATAGATTCATATGCTTTTGAAGGTGCAACAAATCTTGAGAGCATATATAATGTGCCGTCTGTATCATATAATCACGCTTTTGAAAATTGTACGTCACTAAAGAATATTGAATTTTCTTCAAATTGTAAAGAATTCAATCTTTCTTCGTTTGCAAACTGCACAAGCCTTAAAAATCTTAATTTACCCGACAGCTTAGAAAATATTTATACCTGCAATTATTATTACCATATGGAAAACAATCGGGAAGATTGCAACCATTTTGATACAACAGCTCTTGAAAGCGTTAATATTCCTGCGTGTGTTTCAAATATGTATTATATTCCCTATTTTACATCGGCATTGCCCGGCAGTCTTAAAAATATTGACGTCAAAGAAGATGACAGCAGTTTTAAGCTTGTTGACGGTGCGCTGTTAAGCAAGGATATGACAACGCTTTACAGATACTTGGGCGGAAGTGAAAATACATCATATACCGTTCCCGAAAGCGTTACGTGTATTGAAGACAGCGCATTCAAGAATTGTAAGAATCTGAAAAACATTGAAATCGGAAGTAACGTAAAGTCAATCGGCTCAAATGCATTTGAGGGCTGTGTAAATCTTACCGGTATTAATTTATCTGATGTTTCTGTTATATATTCGGAAGCATTTAAGAATTGTATCAATCTTAAAAATGTGGAATTAGGTTCGGTTACAGAAATAAACAGCAAGGCTTTTGACGGCTGTAAGAGCCTTGAAAGTATAACTATTCCTGCAAGCGTAAACTATATTTACAGCGGTATTTTTGCTAATTGCGACAGCCTCAGAACAATTAATGTGGCTGAAGGTAATACAAAATACTCTTCAGTTGACGGATGTCTGTATCAGGGAAAGACTCTTATGGAGTATCCCAACGCAAAAGCTGAAAATTATGTTGTTTCGTCCGATACAACAGAAATCAATACAAGCGCATTTCAGGGAAGAAACTCACTTAAGAGTGTTGTTATTCCCGAATCGGTAGATAGAGTAAATGAGTATGCATTCGCCGATTGCGTTAACCTGACAAGTGTGTCGTTACCTGAAGGTTTTGATAATATAGATTCATATACATTCTATAATTGTACTTCTCTTTCTAAAATTAATTTCCCTGACTCTTTAACTCAGATTTGCTATTTTGCTTTTGGTAATTGTAAATCGCTCAAGTCAATAGAATTTCCTGAAACAATACAGAGCGACAGGATGTATTTGTGCAGCCGTTCATTCTATAACTGCGGACTGGAAAGCGTTACAATTCCCGGATATGTGTATCTGGATTACGTTCCTTTCTTTAACTGCTACAACTTAAAGTCGGTAAAATTCGAGTTAAATTTCTTTTGCAATTATTTGTGGATGTCTGCTGTTTTCTGGAATTTTGATGACCTGACAATTTATTATCCCGAGGGAAATAAAAACTGGGATTCTACAATTATTCATAATTACCAGCACAAGGATTCGCTTAAGTTCGTGTCTTATAATGACAGCAACAAAAACTATGACTCGAGTTACACATTTACAGGACTTGTGCCCGACAGCACATATGTTGTAGGCGTAAACAACGGAGCTGTTGATGGTGATTTGCTTAACTATGACTCGCTCCTCTATCTTGACCAGCTCAACTCTGACAGCAACGGTAATATAACAGTGAACTTCAAGACTGACAATCATACCGGAAAAACAGTGCCTTTTGCATTGGGTGAAGCAGAATATAATATTTCAGACGCTTCAGTCGAAGTCGGTGATATCGTATACTCAGGCAGAGAACAGGATAAGCCCGATAATTACAAAGTAACATTTGACGGTAAAGAGCTTACCGAGGGCGTTGATTATCTTGTTGTAGACGGCAGCGGATTTGACGGCTCGGGAATTTACTCATTCAGCGTAGTCGGAATCGGCAATTACTACGGTGAAGCTTCTCAACGCTATACGGTTTTCGGTACAGAGTACGACGTTGACGGCGACGGTATGATAACAATAAGAGACGTTACTGCTATCCAGTTCTATCTGGCAGGTATCAGGGATCTTAATTATTATTATAGGGCTGACGCTGACGGCGACGGTGATGTCACCATCAACGACGTAACATATATTCAGAAATTGCTTGCAGGTATCTGCTAAAGAAAATATCACAGTATAAAATTACTCCCCACCGAAATAAATCGGTGGGGAGTTTTAGTTCGTCATATAAGTCGGATATCAGCTAAACGTCGGTATCTCGGGAGTCAGACATTTTTCTGAATCTGACGCAAGAAACTACTTTACGGAATCTATCGACGTAGGGACACGGTGTGCCGTGTCCACACAAAAATTACTTTGCAATTTTTGTGAATGGGACGTGTAGGAACCCGTCCCCTACGATTGTAACCGGAACGTTTGGATTGTATCCGTAGGGGACGGCATCCTTGACGTCCCGAAACGTTACCTATATATCAATTTATAATTCGGGAAACCGTTTTATCCAAACAATCCGATTTTTCCACTCGATTTGCGTGTCGAGACACTCGACAAATTATGGTTTGTTTTATCATCATCAATCCTTAAAAACGCGGAGAATTTCGTCCTTTTGCGCCATAATTGCGTCATAGCCCTCCTGAATTGTTTCGTCAACGTTGTCCATTGAAAAAAGCTGTGTGTTTTCGTTGTTAATCTGAACGGCAAGGTCAGCCATTTCCATCGACTTTCTTGTGCCG
This sequence comes from Ruminococcus sp., assembly GCA_051893995.1. Lineage (GTDB taxonomy): Bacteria > Bacillota > Clostridia > Oscillospirales > Acutalibacteraceae > Ruminococcoides. The sequence continues at coordinate 4,648 of JBJFHX010000147.1, read as the reverse complement.
TCAATCGAATAAACGTCAAGAGCTCGCCAGATAACCTTGATAAGCCCGTCAAGTCCTGCGTCAGGGTCGTAGTTCATAATGTCAAAGCCTATAGCAAGAACCTTGCCTACGCCCATATCACGCAGAATTTTTACAGGCAGATTGTCCTTAGAGCCGCCGTCAATGAAGTTGTATTTGTCGTATGTACAGGTCGTGTAAATCGCAGGGAACGACATACTCGCACGAACAGCAATATCAAGCGGTGCGTCGCATATATAATGTATATGGTCGTTTTCAAGGTGCTCGTCCTCTGTTGTGAAGATACATTCGTCGGTCGTAAGCGTGTCAACAGTGCATATCGAAAGGTTAATCGGCAAATCCTTAAAGCCCTTTATACCTTTTATCGCCATAATCTCCTTGATTACGTCGGAAATCAGCTCGCCCGATTTAATTCCGTCCTTCTGAATCTTTTTGTTAAGGACAAACTGCGCAAGTGCCTTGAAAATCAGTCCGTTGTCAATCTCTGCAAGAGTTTTCCAGTGCTTTTTAGCCAAATCACGCATTTCCTCGGCTGTAAAGCCCATAGCCATAATCGCCGCCATACAAGCACCCGAGCTTGTTCCCGAAACATATTGCGGGTGTATTCCAAGCTCGTAGAGAGCCTTGATTGCGCCTATGTGGGCAATGCCCTGCAATCCGCCTCCCGAAAGTGCAATTCCTATTGAATTCTGTCTGTCCTGTTTTCCCAAAATTATCACCTAATTCCTTATCCTGAAGCAATTTACTTATAAAAACGGTAGACATTGCAGTATGACTCGGTTTCAACAAAATAATCGTACCAGTTGTAGAAATCGTCAAAGCTGTAGTCAGCCTGAATAAGCTCGTAATTTTTAAAATCAGTATTTTCCGTAATGTACTTAATCGTGCTGTCGTTGTCGGCAAGGCGTGAAATGTAAACCGTAACTTCTGAAAGCTGAGTAAGCTTTTCATCGGTTTTCAGTGCTGACATACTGTCCTTTGTTTCTTTTCCTGTGTCGCCGTTGAACATATACGCCTTTGCAAGCTCAGAGATTTTGCCCTTTGTAACAATTCCTCGGGCGGTTGCAAAGCTTTCAAGCTCGTCACCGAGAGTTGCCGACATCTGCGAGGTCTGCACAATCATCGTGCTGTCGTAATTCATAAACTTGTCTATGCACTTGTTCCACTCAAGCATAGCCGTTCCGACAAACACGCAGTTGTCGGTTTTTGTGTCATAAAGATTTGTTTTGCCGTAGATGTAGTACGGAGTAACCGTGCAGAATGCAATTGCACTTGCCAGCACAACGCTTGCAGGAAGCACAAGGCGCACCTTTTCATTTTTAATCAGCTCGAAAATCTTTATGAACGCAAACGTAAACAGCATTGAAATCAGCGGAAGCGAAGCCATAACGTACCTGTCGCTGTTGAACGGCGATACAAGCGAAATACCTATAAAATAAACGAGAGCAGGAATAATAATAAATATAGCTTTGCGGTTTAATTTGTGCTTTTTAACAAAGCGGAAGTAAATTCCGGCTCCGATTGCAAAGCCTGCGCAGACTGCAAACAGCCAGATTTGATTTAAGAACAAATCCTTTGCAAGAATCTGAACGTAGGTGCAGAGCTTGTAGACAACGTATGTAAAAATCGTGACTAACTCAAGATTTGAAAGGTCGAGCGAGCCGAAACCTCTGTTGCCGCCGAGCACATTTGAAATAATGTACGGATAAATGCAAAGCGCAATAACTGCGCCGATGACTGCGGCAATTATGTATTTTACAAGGTCCTTTATGTTTCTCTCTTTTATTTTGAAAACAAGGAAAACAAGTCCGATTAAGCCTGCAAACAGAATGAAATAGTACTGCGTGAGTATGCCGAGAATCACAATCAGCGTGAGCATCAGGCAGTCGGGAAGCCTTACGGTATTTTTCTTTTCGTACATCACAAGGCTCATATACAAAAACGCAAGCACAAAAAACGTAAGCGTTGCATACATTCTCAGATATATTGTAGTCGTTATGCACGCAATGCTCAGTGCATAAGCACCCGAGGCTATGAGCGCATAGAGATTGTTGCCCGTAACCTTTTTGCCGATTTTAAACAGCAGAATCAATATGCCGGCCATAGCAAGTACGTTGATTGAGTATGCAAGCCACTTGCTGAAAACATTCGGAAAAAGCGAGCAGACGGTGTGCACCAGCGCATAATAAAACGGTGGGTGAGATGCGTCGATAATCTGATTATCATAAACCTGTGCATAGTCAAAGCGGTCGTTTTCACTGACGGCAAGATATTCATTGAAATCATCATAACTGTTCCAGCCTCCGTCAACGCTTAATTGCTTTGACGAGTTTGCAAGATTATAGGTCAACAGCTCGTCCTCATGAAAGCCCTGCTTTGTCGACATATAGAATGTGCTGATTGCAAGGCTTAAAATAATAATAACGGAAAGAATAATGCCTGCTTTTTTGTTGTCGATTTTCATATGATTTTCCCTTTTTACCTGAATTATATTATAATTGTATTTGGATTATATTACATTATATCATACATTAAAGGCAAATCACAATATATTTTATCAATTTTTTGTACGTAAATCAGGCTGAAATGTCATAAAAATCGTTCAGTTAATGAGGAACACATAAAAATACTTTTGGTTTACTAAAATTTTACAGACAATTGACGAATTTCTCAAACTTTACATACTTTTTACATTTCGTTTACAAATGCATTACGTTGCTTTTATATGATTTGTGTTATAAAGGAGAGTATCGATTTATGGATATATTCGCAGTATTAAGTCTGCTCTGCGGACTCGCCCTGTTCCTTTACGGAATGAACACAATGGGCGACGGTCTTGAAAAATTCTCGGGCGGCAAGCTCGAAAAAACTCTTGAAAAAATGACAAACAGCACATTAAAGGGCTTTTTGCTCGGTGCGGCTGTAACTGCTGTTATTCAGTCGTCGTCGGCAACAACGGTTATGGTTGTCGGCTTTGTAAACTCAGGCATAATGAAGCTCAGACAGGCTATCGGCATCATAATGGGTGCAAACGTCGGTACTACAATTACCTCGTGGATTTTAAGTCTTTCGGGCATTGAGGGTGACAGCCTGGTAATGCAATTGCTTAAGCCCTCGTCATTCTCGGCTGTATTTGCTTTTATAGGTATTATTCTTCTGATGTTCTGCAAAAAGGACTCAAAGAAGAACTTAGGCTCAATCTTTGTCGGCTTTGCAGTACTTATGGTCGGTATGAGTATGATGAGCGGAGCAGTTGAACCTCTTGCAGACGAACCTGCTTTCACAAGTATTCTTACTGCATTCCAGAATCCGTTACTCGGCATACTAACGGGTGCGCTTTTAACTGCAATTATTCAGAGCTCCAGTGCGTCGGTTGGTATTTTGCAGGCTCTATCATCAACGGGTGCTATAAACTACTCAATGGCAATTCCGATTGTTATGGGACAGAATATCGGCACGTGCGTTACAGCTCTGCTTTCCTGCGTAGGTGCAAAAAAGAATGCAAAGCGTGCGGCTTTTGTTCATCTTTACTTTAATATAATCGGAACTCTTGCAATATGTATTCTTTTCTACGGAGCTAATGCGTTCCTGAACTTCGGTTTCCTTGACGATATTGTTAATCCTGCAAACATTGCCATTATTCATACAATATTCAACCTCCTTGCAACGGCACTTCTTCTTCCGTTCAGCAAACAGCTCGAAAAGCTTGCCTGCTTTACAATCCGTGACAGCGAGGATGATATTCAGACTCCTTTCCTGGACGAGCGTTTCCTCAATACTCCGTCGCTTGCAACCGAAAGAGCAATGTCTTTGAGCACAAAAATGGCTCGTCTTTCCGAGGGCACACTTCTTGGTTCTCTTGAGCTTCTGAGTGAATACAACGACAAGGTAGCCGAAACAATTCAGGATAACGAGGATATGATTGACACCTACGAGGACGCAATTTCAACATACCTTGTAAAGCTCAGCCAGAAACCGCTTTCCGAAAAGGACAGCAAAATGGTTCAGCTTGTGCTCCACACAATAGGTGATTTTGAGAGAATAAGCGACCACGCTGTAAATATTTTACAGGTAGCTCAGGAAATTGAGCAGAAAAAGGTTAAATTCTCCGACGAGGCACGTGCAGGACTTGAAGTAATGGTAGCCGCTCTTATTGAGATTATCAACAACGCAACTCTTGCATTTATCAATAACGACGTAAAGCTTGCGGCAAAGGTTGAGCCGCTCGAGCAGGTTATCGACAGACTGCGTGACAAGCTCAAGGAAGCTCACGTAAGACGCCTTACAAACGGTGAATGTACAATTGAGCTCGGCTTTATCTTCTCCGATTTGATTACAAACATTGAGCGTGTGTCCGACCACTGCTCAAATATCGCAATCGGCGTTATCGAAATCAACCGCAACGGATATGAGGCTCACGAGTACCTCCACGAGCTGAAAAATTCCGACGATATTCAGTACAATGCTGACTACAAGGCATACAAGCAGAAGTATTCACTTCCGCAGAACACAAAATAATTATGATTAAAAAGGAGCTGTTTTTCAGCTCCTTTTAAAATATGGTTTCGCATTCAGTAAGCTAAACTATAATTTTTTAGTCCGTTATATAAGTCGGATATGATATAAAACT
>JBJFHX010000146.1:0-10526 GCA_051893995.1 Ruminococcus sp. | reverse complement strand
TCCTATTATTGTTGAATCAGTTGAATTTGATTATGTAGTAACAGACGAGCAGTTTAATACCTTTTTGAAAAGTATAATTAAGGATTACCTTACAGAAAATCATCTGTTGCCTGATGATTATGATGATGAAAATAATTTCAAAAAGTCAGCTTAATAGCTGGATATTATAAAAAGGTTGTGATATGTTGTGGTTGCACCGAGGTGGTGTGACCACAACATTCAAATAACAAACGAGAGGAGAATGATTATGAAGGTGTGGTTGTATTACAGACTGTCAAGAGATGAAGATGCTGAACTCAATTCTCTTAACAATCAACGAAACATTTTAGTAGAATATGCAAACACAAACAATCACGAAATCGTGGGCGAGTCCTTCGATGATAATGTAAGCGGTATGCACTTCAATCGTGAGGGTATCAGTAAAATCTATGAACAGGTCGAGAATAAGTCAATTGAAGCAATTATTGTAAAAGACTTATCCCGACTCGGCAGGCACAGAACGCAGACTGCGATGTTCATAGATTATCTTCGTGAATACGATGTCAGGGTGCTTTCAGTTACAGAAAATATTGATACAAGCAATGAAGATGATGATTTGATGATAGGCTTCAAGGGGATTTTCAACGATATGTATGCCCGTGATATTTCAAAGAAAATCCGTGCAGGCTACAAGCAGAAACAGAAAAACGGCATTGTGATTACAGTACCGCTTGGATATTTTAAGGATAAGAACACAAATGAAATTGTGATTGTCGAGGAAGAAGCAGAGATTGTCAGAAAGATATATGACCTCTACCTATCAGGTTACGGCTTAAAAGCAATAGCAAAGAAACTGAATGATGAAGGCATAAAATCACCGCAGTATTATCAAAACAAAATGTATAACAAAAAACTTCCGAGTAACAAGCCTGAAATCACAGGTCGCTATCTGTGGGTGAACACAACAGTAAAACGGATTTTGCAGAATGAGTTTTACATAGGAACAGTTACCTGTCACAAGACTTATACCAGTAAAATTAATCATATCAGAAAGGCTTTGCCAGAGGAAGAACAATTCAAACACGAAAATTTTGCACCTGCCATTATCTCAAAGGAGAAATGGGAACAGGTGCAATTTTTATTATCTTCAAAGCGAAACAATAATGTCCGAGCAAGTTCAAGTAATCCCTGCCACCGATACACAGGACTGATAGAATGCGGTGACTGCGGTTGCACATTTGTATGCAAAAAGCGTAAATGGAAAGATAAACCAGACCGCATAGAATACAACTGCAACGGCTATCATCGCTATGGCAAGGAGCACTGCACAGCGCATAGAATTGATGAAGATTATTTAGATAAGCTGATTTATAATGAGCTTATGTCAATCAAGGATGAAGCACTTGCGAACTACAAATCAATAGAATCAGATGTCAAGAAATGGATGAGCAATAAAAACTCTGTAAACAATAAACTGAAACAGCTTAATACAAGCCTTGAACAGCGAAAATCAGACCAAAAGGAAATTCTGATTTAGAGAATCAGGGATAGGGAACACGCTGATATCTACACAGAAATGCTTGAAAAATGCAAGTCAGATATTCAAAAGCTTGAAGATGAAATCAAGTCCATTCAGGATTACAACTCAACTATCAAAAAGCGCAAAGCTGAAATGAAAGACAGCGTTGAAATCATTGAAGAAATTATAAAAGAAGGAGATATCAGTGACGCAAACCTCAGATTGCTTGTAGATAAAATAATCATTACAGAGAAAAATCAAAAGTTGAAAATTAAAATCAAGCTAAATGCTAAATTTCAAAGACATAAGGATTGTTATGATGAAAACGGTAACTTAACAGAAAAGGCATTCATTGTATAAGAAAGGCATACACACAATCGAAACAGAAAGTGTGTATGCCGTATTTTTATTTTGCCAGTTCATAAAGAGATTATATATTGGCAGACACATAACATTAGTAAGTTTCAATTTAGCGATTATATCTAAATTGAAGTGTGAAGATTTGTGCAATACAAACTACAAAATCATCACCTTATGTTATGCGTCTGCCAACTTAATTTTTGCTCAAAAACAAGAAAAAGCCCGATAAAATCGGACTTTTCAGGGTGGTGCGGGCGACAGGACTTGAACCTGCACATCGGTTGACACTAGAACCTAAATCTAGCGCGTCTGCCAATTCCGCCACGCCCGCACGTGTGTATTTCAACAAGATAAACTTGCGGAAATCAAAATATTAAATTGTTTCACCGAGGTAGCGTGACCTAAATCTAGCGCGTCTGCCAATTCCGCCAAGCCCACACGTGTATTATTTCAATAAGAAAAACTTTAGAAAAAATACTATATTGACTCACTAAGGAAAGGTGACTGTAATCTTGCATACCTGCTGATTTCAGTACAACCGTAAGGCTATATAATGCAAAATTCAAAGTGTTTAATTCATTTGTTATTCTTCGTTTGGAATAAAACTATCAAAAATAATAACTGAAAATACTTTTTGTGCTTTTATAAATTCGTTTTGATTTCGAATTGTCCATCCAACATTAGTGACATTAAAAAGTGTTCTACATATTAAATAGCCAAAATGATTAACAAAAATATGATTATATGCAATAAAATCCGGTCTGGAAAACACATTTAACATCAGATTTGACAATAGAAACTTTTGAAAAAAACCCAGTTTAGTATCTTCCTTAAAAAAGTTATTTGATAATTGACCTCTAACGACCGATGGTCGATTTTTCTTATACCAACGAATAACAAACGGATTAAAAGATTCAACACAGTAAACTCCATGATATTCATCAAGTCGTTTAGCGGTTTGTATAGTGGTTTCTTCCCAATTACCTTCAGGCTTTATTTCTACAATAACTGGAACCTGCCCATTAATAAGATTTAATACGTCGTCAAATAAAGGAATGGTTTGATTGGAATTACCAACCTTATATTTCAATAATTCTTCATAGGTACAATCAGTAATTTTTTTTTCGATGCCGCACATCCTCATTAGGTTTTCATCATGAAAAACTACTAACTTTTCATCAACTGTCATTTGCACATCAAGTTCAATGCCGTAACCGTTGTTAATAGCTTTTAAAAAAGCAGGTAGTGTATTTTCAGGGTAATCTTTTTTGTTATCAAAAAATCCCCTGTGAGCAATGGGAATTTTTTCAAATATCTTTATATTCTCTTTGCGTTTAGTGTTTGGCGCAATGAGAAAAAGGAAAAAACAAAGAATTAAAACTATAAAACCGATAAACACAAATATATGCATTGTTATCTCCTAGTTATTTTTATCATAGTAAGAAAAATGTATTGAAGTTTTAAGCAAAGAAATAAAATATTTCTCCGGTTTTAGAATCGAGCGTGGAGGATGATTTTTGTAGTCCCCTGAATTTAAGTAAATGCATACTCCTTTACCGTATTCACGAGCAAAAACCAATGGAATTCCATCTTCTGTTGCAAAGAAAACGTCAACATCTGGAGCCAAATCACCCCAGCAGATTTCTCCATCGTTAAGAGCAAAACTGTTTGGTAGTTCTGAAAATGCATTTTCCTCTAAACAAAAATCGGTTTTAATATATTGAACGGTGGGTGTCTGCAGGAAGTTTGTTATTTTACAACCATACATTTCCTGTAAAAGTTCGTTTCTTGTGCGTCTATATATTACATCGTGTGTACAAATCAATCTGCCACCGTTTTTTACATATTTTACTAAAAGTTTATTTATTCTTTTTAAGGCAAACTCATAATTTGATAACTTGGTTACATCTGTTATCATTAGAATAACAGAATCAATATTATCCATGTTCTTTGAAAGTAATTCAAGTGGCTCTACTAAGTTCTCTATATAGTATTCATTTCCAAGTTCTAATCGTTTAATTATTTTTTCTAACACAGCATGGTCAAAATCTCCCCAAGCTAAAATGTGCTTTAATCTCTTTTCAATTAGTGTATGTCTATTGTTATTAAGATTAGTTGACAGGCGGTTTAGTAATCTTAACAATACACTGTCAAAAAACTCAAAATTCACCTCAACTCCATTAAATAATCGAATTTCCTGAATTTCAGGTATCATTTCAGAAGGCCATACAAATTGTTTCATCATAAGTGGAATAATATTTTTTTTAGTTTTTAATGCATGTTCAATTTCTAATCGCAACCAGTCATCTTTATTGACACATCGATCTAATGCGTTTGGTGGTAAAATAAGAATAATATCATCACATTCATCTATAACCTCTAGTAACTTATAATTAAATTTTCCATATGATAGTGATTCGATATCATAAAATACAGAGTAACCTAAAGCCGTTAATCTTTCATTAATAAGATAAGCAAGAGCTTCCCCGCCGTTTCTTCTATAGCTAATAAAAATCTGATAAGACATAATTACTCCTCGAATCTAGAAAGTAGAACAGATTACTTAAGTAAATAATTTTTTATGAATTAAGTAAAAATCAAGAAATAGAAATAATAGTGTAATTAGCTTCCTTTGCTGATGATGTAACACGAAATATTCAAATATGACAAATTTCTTAAAATTTGGTAGATATTTAGAATATATGCATAAACTACTTCTAAAGAGTAATCATATGTGTGATTTTCTATATTAGAAAGCAGGAATATAAAATATGCTTATTCATATATTTCCACCGAGGTAGCGTGACCTAAATCTAGCGCGTCTGCCAATTCCGCCACGCCCGCACGTATTATGCATTTTTAACGCAAGTGTTATTATACAAAAAATAACCGATTTTGTCAACTGTATTGCAAGGTTGATTTTTATTTCTTTATGCCGTCAAATATACTTTCGTCTATTTCGCAGTCAACTGTATATTTCAGGGTGTTCCACTCCTCTACGAGGTTTCCTGATTGGTTGTAGATGTGCAGAGAATTTAAAATGCCTGTTTTCTTATCTATCCGCAGTGTATAGTTCCTTTTGAGGTTTTCATCGTCATTTTTGAGATACGTGCCTTTGATTCGGATTATGGCTGATGTACCGTCAGATTCAACGCCGTCAATCTTCCAGTTGTCACAGGGGTACATCTCGTTTAAAGCATAATACTGCGGTAAATAATGCTCTTCGGCACTGATAAGGGCTATTTTATTCGAACGTCCATAGGATATGCTCGGAGGAAATACGCCGTAATTTAAGAGATATTTATCCGTAGCATCGTACAAAATTTGTCTTGTTGCAGCGTCAACATATTGCGCCTCGTCCGCTTTGTTGCTGGCACTTGTATTTTTATTTGGTTCTTCAGTTACTTTTTCAAGCTCTTCTGCCATCGGCTTGCCGATAAACTGTGTAGCCTGATTTATAGCATTAATATTTTGACTATAAAGCGGAGAAACAAAATCAATTTTATACTTGCTTTTGGCTTCTTCGCCGAAATTCATTTTATAGTGATAGTCGCCGTCAACATAGTTGTAATTTGTAGGAGTGCATTTCTTATCGCTTTCCGAAACGCTGTAGATAAGCTCTTTTGCTTTATCAATTCTCCTGTCGATTGCATAGGTAACCCATGTAGTTTTGTTGTTGACCTTTTTGGTGTATGAAGCCTGTAACGTTGTGAAATAGTCGATTGAGTTGCACATTCTGTCAAGAACATAATTTTTATTGTTATTGCTGTTTAAATTATCTTCGTCAAAAACATAAGCCTTGCGTATTTCACTTTCATCAAGACCGTATGCTTCAAGTATTGTAAGTGCTTCCAGTTTTGAAGGCTTTACAGGCTCGGTTGTCTTGATTGTAGCAATTGTGTTGCTTTCTGTTGTGGTGTTTTCAACAGGGGTTTCCTGAATTGCTGTTGTTTCGGTTTTACTGCTTTCCGTTTGCGTACAGCCTGCAAAAAGCAGGGCTGTTGCTGTAATAATAGACAAAATTGTAAAGCCTTTATTTTTCATTTCATAACTCCCAAACTGCATTGTTATAAATACAGTCTATCATTTATAGACAGTTTTGTCAATAAAGTAAAAAACAGATAAAAAACAAAGCATACGTGCAGAAAATCTACTGTCCGTATGCTTTGTTTACAATATGTTTTTGTTATTCAATTCCGAACAGCTTTAAAAGCTTTTGCCAGAATGAAAGCTCCTCTTTGTTTTCTGTTTTGGATTCCTCGGGTTCTTCAACTTTTATGTCCTCGGTTTTGATGACGAACTGAACGGAAATTACGCTTGTGTTTTTGTCGGAGGTAAACGACTTCAGCTCAACGTCCGAGCCTGTCATACTGTCAATCATTTCATCAATTTTGTCGGAAATTTCTGTGTCAAGACCGTCTGTTTTGTCGCTCAATTCCTTTGTGCCGTCCTTAAGCTTACCCGTTCCGCTCTGCAATTCTTCAGCACCGTCAACAAGCTTTTCAACACCCTCGTCAAGTGATTTTGCACCTGTATTAAGGCTGTCTGTGCCCGAATAAAGCGACGCTGCACCGTCAACAACAAGTGAGGTATTGTCGTCAAGGAGCTTTGCACCGCTGTAAAGCTCCTTGCTTCCGTTTGTAAGCGTTGTACATCCTGAGCTGATTTGATTAAAGCCGCTGACAATTGCCGCAACGCCGTCCGTGTATTCATTAAGTCCCGAATCAAACTCGGAGTAGCTTGCAACAAGCAGGTTGATTGCATCTGCAAGTACCGACACGTTGTAGCTTAAATTGCCTACGGTATCAACAAGCTCGTTTATTGCGCTGTCAAATTCTTCGTATTTTGCTTCAAGATTCTCTGCACCTGCAAGAAGCTCGTCAATCGAAGAATTAATCTGATTGAGGTAGGTTTCGGTTCCGTCGATGCAGAGGTTGTTTGCGTACAAAAGCTGTGCAACCTGTGAAAGAGCAGCAAGCTGAGCTTCAAGCTCTGTCGTGTCAAAGCCTGCCTGCTTGAGCGTTTCAACCTGCGTTTGCAAAGAAGTAATAGTTAGTGTGATATTTTCGGCTGCTGCGGCGTTGCTCTGGCGGAGTGACTCAACATCAAGTCCGTTCTGAGCCATAACAGCCTCATAAGCCTGAAAGCTTGTATTCTGTTCAAGCTGTTCAATTCCGCTTGAGATTTGTGAAATACCCGATTTAATCTGTGAAGACGCTGACGAAAGCTCTGTGAGCTTATCGGTTGAAAGTGAAACGCCGTTAAGAGCCGATTGAATTGTGATGAGTGAATTCTTAATCTGAGAAGAACCGCCTGTCAGTGTACCCGACTTTTCGTTTAACTGCTTAAGTCCGCTTTCAACAGTCTTAATTCCTGTATCAAGAGAGCTTATTCCACTGTCAAGCGACTCTGCACCGACTTTGAGCGAGGCTGTGCCATCCTTGAGCTCAACTGTTCCTCCTTTAAGCTCTGACGCACCTTTTTTCAATTCCTCAGCACCTTCAAGAAGCTGAATACTTCCGTCCTTAAGCTCACCATTAACGCTGTCCTTTAATTCTCCTGCTCCGTCGTTAACAGACTTTGCACCGTCGTCAATCTTCGTGATTGCGTCGGTCATTTCGGAAACCTTGTCGGTCAGCTCCTTGTCGTCAATGTCTATTTCGAGGGAGAGGGGAATGGCGTTGATTGAAATTCCCGTCATTTCAAAATCTTTTACGTCGGCTGTGATTTCAATGTCAGCATCCTTTGACGGCATTGTTGTATAAGTAAGCTGTTTGTTGCTGCCGACATTTGCCTCGGTTGCACCGTTTGCAGTGATATTACTGCATTTGTCGGTATCGAGCGTTACCGTTGTTTGCAGAGCAAATCCGTCATAGAAATTATCGTCAGTGTCCTTGTTGTCGGTAATCTTTATTTCAATTCTGAGCTTGCCGCTTTTGCCTGCAATTTCATCGGCAGAATATTCACTGCCGTCGAGGAAGTAGCTGATTGAAATATCCCAAGGGATAGCGGTGTCCTTTTGCTTTCCCTCGTAATAAATTCTGCCTTCGCTTGCATCAATCGTTGTTTTGCCGTTTGAATAGCTTATCTTGTCGGTAGTATTCATATTTCTTACAGACGAATAGTTGCCGTAGTCGGTAACGTTGCCTGCTTTGTCGGTATTGAAAATATTGACAACCTCAACGTCTTTTACACTGCCGTTGTCGTTTAAGTTAACATAAACAACCTCCTCTTTTGGAGTGCTTTTTTCTGCGGCTGAGGCAATCGGTGTTCCGAGTGCCGTAAGAGAAAATGAGGCTAAAAGTGCGATTGCTATAATTTTATTCTTATTTTTCATTTAAATTACCTCCGTTTGATGTTGTCAGAGCTTTTTTGTTCTTTCTGATAATGAGTCTGTCAAACAGATAGAGCAGTCCCGGCAGAACAAAGAATACAATCATCAGTGAGCAGACTGCACCTCTGCCTACAAATATTCCGAGCTGTGCAAGCAACTGATTTGATGAAAGATATCCGAGCAGGAAGCCTACTACAGTCAGTACACTTCCCGAAGTAAGTATTGATGCCGTAACGCTTGAAACCGTCTGAATAACTGCGTCTTTCTTTTGCAAGGTCTGTCTGTGTTCCTTGTAGCGTTCCGTCAGCAGTATTGCGTAGTCAACCGTTGCACCGAGCTGAATTGAGCTGATAATCAGATAAGCAATATAGAAAATAGTTGAATTTGAGAAGTAAGGCACCGACAGATTGAGCCAGATAGCCGTTTCAATGCTCAGAACGAGAATTATCGGCAGCGAGATAGACCTCATAGTAAGCAACAGTACGATAAATACTGCCGCAATAGCAATCAGATTGACCTTTATCATATCGGCTGTAACCGTTTCCATCAAATCGTATGTGCTGACTCCCTCTCCTGCAAGGTAGTATGAATCGGGATAATACTTGTTTGCAACAGCTCTTATGTTTTCAACAAGGTCAAAGGTTTTTTCACCCTCGTAGTCAACGTCAACCGAAAGCACCATTCTGCTGTAGTTTTCCGAAACAAGCTGTGAGAGTGTGTCGGGGTCAAGATATTCTTCGGGGATTTCAACGCCGACAGTATCGACATATGAAATGATTGAAGATATTTCATCGCAGTTATGAAGCTCATCTGAAAGCTCTGCCTGCTTTACAAGGTCGCCCTTGGGCACGAGCAGAACGTATGTATCGCTCTTGCCGAAAACGTCCTCGATTTTCTTTGTGTCGTTTCCGTATGTTGTACCCTCGGCGTAAATGTGGGATGAACCGTAGTAATAGTCGTTTGAATTTGAAGCAAGGTATGCAGGCACAATTATAAGAGCGAATATGCACACCGCAGGAATTGTGATTTTCTGAATGAATTTGCCAAATCCCCTGAATGACGGTAAAAACGGTTTGTGTCTTGTCTTGTCAAGAAACTTATAGGTTGAAAGAATAAGCGCAGGCATAAAGATAAATACGGTGATAAGACTGATAGCAACGCCCTTTGCAAGTGCAAGTCCGAGGTCGGCGCCGATTCCGAAACGCATAAGAATCAGTGCGAGGAATCCGATTACCGTAGTAAGTCCGCTTGAAAGAATCGAGGTTGTCGATTTGCACAGTGCGTCAACCATTGCGCTTTCGGGGTTGTCATTTATCTTTCTGCATTCTTCAAACCTGTGAATTAAGAAAACAGAGTAGTCAAGCGATACTGCAAGCTGAAGAACTGAGCCTGCTGCATTTGTGACGAACGAGATTTCACCGAAAATTGCGTTTGAACCGTTGTTAAGAATAATTGCCACACCAAGACCGAGAAGAACAACGATAGGCTCAAACCACGAATTTGTCGTGATAATAAGAACTATAAGTACAAAGATTACTGCGATAATCGTGATTATTCTGATTTCGGATACAGTATTTGTAGTGGCAACAGCGGTAGAAACTGCACTGCCCGTAAGAGCGTTGTCGTCGCCGATAATTTCTCTTATGTCCTGTGTTGCAGATATTCTGCTGTGTTCCTCAATTGTTACGGTGAACAAAGCGTTGTTGTCCTTGTAGTAGGTTTCAACGGTGTCCGTATCAAGATATGACATCGGAACGGTAATATCTGTTGCGTCATCAAGCCACATAACGTTGGTAACACCGCTTACCTTTTCAATTTTTTCCTTGTATTCAAGAGCCTGCGGAACGGATACGTTATAAACCATAACTCTGGCGTTCGGTATTCCTCCGTCAAACTCCTCTTCCATAACGTCAATCGAAATTGTTGATTTACAGTCCTCGGGAAGATAGTCATTAATATCATAGTTTACTTCGACTATGTTCTGCAAAATCATACATACAATAAACAGTACGGCAAAAAGCACGATAACGAGCTTTCTGTGTTTTACAATGCCGGAATAAAACTTTTTCAATCGACTTAGCTCCTTTCAGATTTTAAATTATGCTTGATTATAAAAAATTATATTTTTTTCATATAACTATAAAACGGGTAATATTACATAGATGTGTAAAATTTAGACAAAGTAATAATATTTGACGGGCAAATTTCAGGTTTTGTATGTTGCAAATTTGCCCGTCAACTGTATAATAAATATAAAATTATATGGTCATTCCTTTTAGTATGCTAAACCATAATTTGTCGAGAGCCTCGACGGGCAAATCGAGTGGAAAAGTC
>JBJFHX010000145.1:0-10602 GCA_051893995.1 Ruminococcus sp. | reverse complement strand
TCGCAAACTATCCACTCGACCATAATTGTAAATTGTACATTGTTAATTGTTAATTGTCAATTAAATTTTGGTTTTGCTTCATAAATGGATAACCATATTTCTTTTTAATGACGTACTAAAATTCACGCCTGAAAGAGCTTTGCATATTATATTGATATAAACTTGATATAAACAATACGGCACAGTGTAAAAGTGCCGTTAAAACGAATATTTCGGGTGTTTTATATGAAAAAAAGCGATATAAAAGCGTTTGGCATAGTAGGCGGAGATAAACGTCAGCTTTTTCTTGCAAGGTCAATTTCCGACAGCTGCTGCGATGTGATTTTGGGAGGATTTGATAAGCTTTCGAGTATGGGTGCACTCACCCTTGCTGATGTCCATACGGCAATTTTTGAGAGTGACGCAGTGATTTTTCCGCTCCCGTCCGTTCGGGCAGACCGCAGTATAAATACTCCGTTTTCCGAGAGAAACGTAATTCTCACCGACGAGGAAACAAGCGAGCTTATGAAAAAGCCTGTTTTTGTTTCGATGCGTGACAAATTTATCAAGGCTTATCCCGAGCTGAAAAACGCCCGCATTTTCGA
Organism: Ruminococcus sp.; assembly: GCA_051893995.1. Taxonomy (GTDB): domain Bacteria; phylum Bacillota; class Clostridia; order Oscillospirales; family Acutalibacteraceae; genus Ruminococcoides. The sequence continues at coordinate 10,018 of JBJFHX010000145.1, read as the reverse complement.
CTATGCCGCAAAGGACGAATTTGCAATTTTAAATGCATTGCCGACAGCCGAGGGCGCAATTGAATGTGCAATGAACAACTTTGAGGGGACAATTTCGGGCAGTAAATGCCTTGTAGTCGGCTTTGGCAGAATCGGAAAAATCCTCTCTAAAAGCCTGCATTCGCTTGAAGCAGACGTAACCGTATGCGCCCGCAAGAAAAGTGACTTTGCATATATCACCGCCCTCGGCTACAAGATGCGTGACACACGAAAGCTCAGGAGCATAAGGGGCTACGATATTGTGTTCAACACCGTGCCGTCATTGATTTTTGACAAAGACCTGCTTATGAATACCGACAGAAACACGCTGATAATCGATTTAGCCTCAGCACCGGGAGGGGTTGACTTTGAGGCGGCGCACAGATTCAGGCTTGATGCGGTAAGAGCGTTGTCACTCCCGGGAAAATGTGCGCCCAAGACCGCAGGAGAAATCATAAAAACAACAGTTTTCAATATTATAGAGGAGGTTTACAGGTGACAAAAGCAACCATAGGCTTTGCAATGTGCGGTTCCTTTTGCACCTTTTCAAAAGCCTTTTTGCAGATGCAGAGGTTAGTTGACTCAGGCTACAAGGTGATTCCGATTATGTCGCAGAACGCCTATTCAACTGACACACGCTTCGGCAGGGCAGAGGAAATGGTAAAAAAAGCAGAAGAAATTACAGGGGAAAGGGTGCTCCACACTTCCGTTCAGACAGAGCCGCTCGGACCTAAAAAAATGTGCGACTTGTTAATCATCGCACCCTGCACGGGAAACACGCTTGCAAAGCTCTCGCTCGGAGTTACCGACACGTCGGTGACAATGGCGGCAAAATCTCATTTGAGAATACTTCGTCCCGTACTGCTCTGTGTTGCAACAAACGACGCACTCGGTGCTTCAGCACAGAACATCGGCAGACTGATGAACACAAAAAACATTTTCTTTGTGCCGATGAAGCAGGACGACTATGTTAAAAAGCCGAACTCGCTCGTAGCAGATTTTGACAAACTGCCTGTTTGTGCTGAATATGCGCTCAGATATGAGCAATATATGCCCGTATACGAATGAAAAGTGACAAAAATCAACAATCAGGGAGCTGTCTGAAAAGCATTTGAAACCGTATTTTGCATAACAGCTATGCAGATTATGAGCTTTCAAATCGCTTTCAACAGCTCCTTTTGTCATATATTGCACTGACTTTTTCGGATTTATTTATAATTTTACTCAAAACAGGAATAATTATATTGTGTTTTTGTATAATATGTAACAAGAATATTTATTTAAAATGTACGAATTTTGTAATTTTTTTGTAAAGGACTGGATTTTTTTTAAAAATGTGTTATTATATAAATGTAGACATTATGGCGTATTAGAATAATAATTCTGCGTTTTGATGTTTACAATGCAAATACCGAAGGAGCTGATGAAATGAGCTGCGATAAAATTATCACTATTACAAGACAATTTGGTTCGGGTGGACACGAAATAGGTGAAACCCTTGCAAAGAAGCTTGAAATTCCATTCTATGATAAGGAGCTTATTTCACTCGCCGCCAAGGAAAGCGGCATTTCTCCGGAAGTGTTTGATGAGGTTGACGAAAAGGCTACCAACAGCCTTTTGTATTCGCTGTCGGTAGGACTCTACAACTACGGCAACGGTTTTTCGTCAATGGGTGATTTGCCCGTAAATGACCGCCTTTATATTTTACAACATAAGATTATTAAAGAGCTTGCAGAAAAGGAAAATTTTGTAGTAGTCGGAAGATGCGCCGATTATGTTTTGAGAGATAATCCGAATATTGTGAAGGTATTTATTTATGCAGATATTGACAGCAGAGTGAAAAGAGCAGTTGACAGACGTGATATAGATCCTGCAAGGGCTAAACAGGCGGTTATCAAAGCAGATAAAGCAAGAGCAAATTACTACAGTTTTTATTCAGGTAAAAAATGGGGTCTGGCTGATAACTACGACCTGTGTATTAACAGCACACATATTTCAACCGATCAGGCAGTTGAGATTATTCTGAGCTATCTTGATATTCTCAACAAAAATTAACCTGCATATATGACCATTTCCTGAATATACTATAGTGTTTATGAAGGAGGTGTGAATATGAAATTCATCGTTATGGATCTTGATGATTTTATCTTCGGTAACGAAGAATGGCACGAGAGTGAAAGATAATCAATTCTTTTGAGGAATTTTAATTTTGAAAATATAATTCAGGTTATTTTTCATTTGACATAAAATCACACAAAAGCGGCATTTTGCCGAAATAATTTATCAGACAAAAACGGAGGACACAAGATTGTATCCTCCGTATTTTTTGTGCCCCTGAAACGAAACGAGGGCTTGCTTTATTAATTCGGAATGCGGAATTAAACACTCATAAACAACTTAAGGGACGACTGTAATGCAAACGTTTCCTCTGTATCCGTAGGGGACGGCTTCCCAGACGTCCCATTCACAAAAATAGCATAGCAATTTTTGTGTGGACACGGAGTGAGTGTCCCTACGTCAACGTTGATATAATTCCAACGCCAAATTATCGTTTACCTCAAAAACCAAACTTATAATTTCAGCTTATTTAAACGGATAGTCTGATAAATAATTATGCACTATGCATTATGAATTATGCATTACAAATTAACTGTTGTTTCCGATGAACGAAAGCGGGTCGGCATAGTTTCCGTTTACCTTTACGGCAACGTGAATGTGGTTTTTGTCGCTTGCCTCATACGGTACCGAGCCGACAGTACCGATTTTGTCGCCTGAATTCACCGAGTCACCCTCGCTTACGCTGATGTCGCCCAGACCGCTGTAAATGCAGACTGCGTCATTAACGGAAATTTCAACGGTTTTGCCGTACATTTTGTCCTCGCTGACCTTCGTGACAGCACCGTCAGCCATTGCGCAGACGTCGTCGCCAAGCTCGCCTGCAAAGTCAACGCCGAGATGAGGCTTCCACACGTTCGGCGTTTTAAAATACACGCTCTCCTTGCTGAACTCTCGGATAATGTTGTTTGATTTCAGCGGATAGGTGAGCGACAAGTCGGTTGAAAGCATTGTTTCAAGTGCGTCCTCGGACGCTTCGGCAGTAGTCGGCTGAGTCGTTTCCTCCTGAGAAACGGCTGTCACCTTCGGAATAGTCGTGTCGAGCTTCGGCTCGGCAAGTGTTTCCGTAACTCCCGTAACAATCTGATTTACCTGCTGTGCCTGCGTGGTTTCGGTCTGCGGATTTGTCGCCTTTTGCGGAACTGACATTGTGTTGTATGTTGAATAAATCGCCATACTGACGGCTATAAGGCAGATTGAAAACGCCGTGTAAAAGCCGATTTTTTCTCTGCGGCTGCGTTTTTTGCGCCTGTCGTTTCTGTTATAATAATCGCTCATAGAAGCACCTCCGCAATTATTATTGTCAGAGATATTCAGTTTATACAGATTTTTCAAATTAATTCTTATTACGAAAAATATAAGTTATATTGTAGTGAGCGATATCTTCACCGTCGTTACAATATTGCACAAACGTTTCCATTACAGTCGTAAGGACACGGCGGACTTGCCAATATTTGTATAGTCGGAAAAATCACTAAATCTGATAACGATATATTTTTAGATTTCCAAGCTGCTACTGTTCTTGACGCAACCGCAATCCTGAAATATCTCGCCGTACTTGTTACTTCATTAGGCTAATCTTTAAAATCAGAATCCTGCCCGTTACTACACGTCGGGCAGGATTTTTTGAATTTATTTGCATTATTTGCCTTTAAATAAAAAGATTGCCATTGAATACAAATATTTTGTAAAATTTATGAACAAATATATCGGATTATACAGCATTTTATGAAACAAAATAACTATTGTATTTGTAAGTTGTGAGTGGTATAATTATCCATAAGGTGTAATACTTCTAATATAGAAAATTAATTTATAAATCGGTCTTGCTTTGCTGACCGTATTGTATTGTGTGTTTATTTGGGTGATAATATGAAAAAACTCGTTATTTTTGGTTTTGACGGAACTATTGCAGATACCTCTCCCGGTATTCTTTACTGCTTTAACACTACCGCGACGGCTATGGGCTATCAGCCTGTTGACCACGACGCTCTCTACGGTGTTATTGGCATTCCGCTTGAAAAGGGATTCCGCAAGCTTTTTGATATGAAGGACGACGAAATTGAATACGCTGCGAACAACTACAGCAAGCTTTACTCGCAAAAGGGCAAGGAGATGTTTTCTCTTTATCCCGGTATTGAAAATACACTCAGAGAGCTCAGAAAAGACGGCTGTAAGATTGCGATTGCAACGCAGAAACACAGAATGTTTACCTCGGATATGCTTGAGGTTTATGATATTGCCGATTTGTTTGACTCAGTCTGCGCAACCGACGTAAACACTAACCTGACAAAGAAAGACTTAATTATGCAGGCTTGTGAGCAGACAGGCGTGAGCGTTGAGGATGCAATTTTAATCGGCGACAGCGACGTTGATGCCGAGGGCGCTGAGAAGGTAGGAATTGACTTTGGTGCAGCGCTTTACGGCTGGGGCTTCAGGACAAAAGAGGAAGCAGAAAAGTATAACTGCAAGACGTATTTTAATTCCGCAGACGAAATATTCCTCAAATTGTCTATGCTTTAAATTTCTTATAAAAGATAGAATAATATGGAATATCAATCAGAGCAGTCAGCCGCATTAACAATAATTTGCGAAAAAGTTGAGGCTGATTTAATTTGAGTTTATGCAGACATAGGCGTAAAATCTCTTGAAACCGCAGATTAATAAAAAATGTTGACAATTCACATAATCTAAGTTATAATAATAAGGCTGTCGCAAAAGCGACAGTATACCGAGGTGTAGCTCAGTTTGGTAGAGTGCTTGGTTTGGGACCAAGATGCCGCAGGTTCAAGTCCTGTCACCTCGACCAAAAACGGTGGTTTTTAAGCCACCGTTTATTTTTTTGCCAAATTTTCTTAAAATGCCCGAAAATGGCTTAAACACTGGGATTATAAGCTGTTACACAGTTAATTTGAGTAAACTTGAAATCACTTGAATTAAGATAAAGTGCTGTCAAAATCGCTGTCAATCGCAGTCAAAAGTGCTGTCAAAAATGCAGTCAGTAAGCGGCTTAATGAACGCTCAAAATTTCAAAAGTGCAGTCATTTTTAAGAATTGCACGCAAAATACTAAAAACAGCCTAAATTCGCTTATCGTTTGTCCGACTGAAAAATATTTTTGGAGGTCAACATTATGACAAATACTAAAATTACTTACACTCAACAAGGCGACTATCTTTTACCCGACTTAAAGCTGCCCCAACAACCAAAATACGAAATCGGAGTTTTCGGACTACGACATAAAAATTATTTGCTCCGATACCACAGGACAAGATATTATAATCTGCTGACTTCCGGCAATCTTGTGGAGTATCTATCCGATATTGATAATCAGGCGAATGAACTGTTTGCAACGCTTGTAAAGCAACTATCCGAAAAAGAAAAAGTGACCGAACAGCTAAAAGCTGAAAACCCTTTGTTGTGGATACAAAGCATGAACAACATACGCAACCGTGCAATTGAAATTGTAAACAACGATTTGATTTTTCAGGTGAAATAAGAAGACGATTTAAACGCCTGTATGATGCATATTTTGGGGAATTGAGGGTGAAGGTATAATTACCATAACTTTTCTATTTTATGCTTAAAAACGGCTTAAAGAACAGAGGTTTTTGACCAAACTTATTTGCTGTTTTGGGTAACACGATAAAACTCATATGCTCCTAAATTTTAATAGTAATTAAACATATTCCTGATAACGAAACGACGGCAAGAAGAACAGGTCTTCTTGCCATCGCATTTTTGAATAAGTCTATAATTGCCAAATAGCCACACAGCCAGCAATAGTTGTTATTAAATGATTGATATTTAATCAGCAGTCCAGCGTGCTTCAAAATCCTCTTTTTCCATGCATAAACCATTAACTAAATCATCAAATATCTGCTTACCGTTAGGCATCATTTTAAGTGTAGTTAAATAATTGCGAATAGCATTCCTTATATCTTTTAACGACGCTTTTGCTTTGATCCAGTTTTGAGGAACAAACATCTTACCATTTTCTGTAGCCTCAGCCAATGCATTTTCTAAAGCCATATTCAGACAATTACCAGACATCTCAATTACAGTTTCCATCAAATTCGCTACGGTCATCTTCTTCAAAGCAACTGACGGCGATGGAACCGAATCGTTCATCTTGTTTATCTCACATAGGATAACTGAAATAGCATAAAGATGATGATGTGGTGCATACGATTTCATTGCTAAAAGTGTTTCGTTTAATCTCATAGGATTATCCTTATTCCATTTCTGATACAAAGCATTAAACATAACGTTAAGAGCTTGTACGTTTTCTGGAGAATATTCTCTATGGAACAGCTGATCAAAGTATTTGTCAAATATTTTTGTTTCACTATACGAAATTGTTGGTCTTTGTGAATGCCAAGCAATAAGTTGTTTCCCTAAATCAGTTAAATATACAATATGAGAAGTATTATATTTAACTTTATCAACCTTTTCGCCACGCTTTGTAACAAAGTAACCATCTGTATAGAATTGCTCATATGATTTCTTTAGTGCAAGAACCGATTTATCATTGCTACGAAGGTCTCTGGCTTTTACTGCACTTTGGCTATTGGTTGATGTACTAATGTTGTCGGCTCTATCAGGGTTACTAATCTCATAAAACCTAAACATAATGTATGCATCTTCAGCTTTTTTAGCCGATTCACTGCAACTGAAAATTGTACTGAGTGATTGGCAACCATTAACTACATTTAATTCTTTTACACATAATATATTATCGTGTATTGTCATTTGCGAACATATTGCCGTAATACCATTATGTAAAAAGAAAAAGTCGCCGGCATTCTTCTTTATAGTTTGTGCAATACCCTTATTAACCTTATTACCCGTTCCTAATGACTGACGCACGTTTTTTCTAAACAAGCTTCCGTCTTTGATGCCGGGAATAGTAATACAATCTTTAAGAGGTAATGCTACAATAACCGCTTTTGTATCACCAATAGTCAACTCCATATATTTGCCATATTCAAGCTTAAACTCATGGTTGATATATGGTCTGTTTTTATTTAAAGCTTCATCATATTTGTATTTAATTGTGTCTTTATCAATAACACTAATATTTGCTTGGAGCGTTTCACTTTCTGCAAGCTCTCTTTGAAACGCAACAAGATCAGTTTTAGCAGCCTCAGTTAGTTCTGATGTAGTAATCAACTCAAAACAAATCTCATAATCATCCTCAAGAGCATTTGCGATTTCACTGATTTTAACTTGGAGCTTATTATTAGCACCATCCTGTAAGTGTTCTAAATCTTTTATTTGCACCCAAGATGAAAGAACTTCCCTTAAGGGTTCTGCATCTATAGAGTTACCACTATAAAACTTGCTTTGTATTATGTAAATAGTAGAAGATTGATTATCAATATAAACAGCATCGATTTGTTTATCTCCAGCACCATCTGTAATACAATCTTTTGTTTCATATGTATCAAGATTGTGAATGTTACGTAGATACCAAGCGAGAAATCTCTGTCCATCGTTCGGATAATTTTTCTTATAATACTCCTGTGATAACTCTGATAGTATCTTTCTATACATAGAAACTCCACTCCAATCTATAATATTAAACTTATTATAACACAGTATATCCACAATCTCAATAGGAATACATTGATTAGTATTTGCGTATAGTTTAACTCCAAGTTTATCAAAACGAATACAATAGAACGTCCGTACGGGGTTTATTTGAACAAATTAATCGCAAAGTACCTCAAATTCACACTTTAATAACCGCATAAACACTAAGTATTTTAACATCACTTAATAAAAAGAGTTCTGTGATACATTTTATGTGTTTAATAAGTAATATCGATTATGATTATTTGAAATGTCATTAAATTATCAACTTAATACTATTGAAAAGTCATTGATATTGTGCTACAATCTTATTGAAAAGTCAGATTTGAGGTGATTGCGTGTTATTCCGAAAGATTGAAAAGCTGATAGAGGAGCATCTGCAAAGCAATACAAAGAAGATTTTGCTGATTGACGGAGCTCGTCAGGTCGGCAAAACCTACATCATTCGTTATGTTGGGCAAAAGCTGTTTGAAAACTTTATCGAGCTGAATATGGTGGAGGATTCACTGGGGGAACGCCTTTTTGCTCAGATAAAGACTGTTGAGGATTTTTATCTTCAGGTCAGTATGCTTGCGGGAAATAAGATGAAACAGAAAGAAAATACTCTGATTTTTATTGATGAAATTCAGGCGTATCCTCATTTACTCACGCTTTTGAAATTTCTGTCGCAGGATGGAAAGTTTACCTTTATTGCAAGCGGCTCATTGCTGGGCGTTACATTGTCGCAGACGACCTCAATTCCTATGGGCAGTATCCGCAAGGTTCGGATGTTTCCGCTGGATTTTGAAGAATTCCTCTATGCAAACGGACTGAATGAATTTGCTGTATCGGCAATGCGTAAAAAATTTGAGCGAGAAGAAGCACTTGACGAGCCTACGCACAATAAGATTATGGATTTGTTCCGAAAGTATTTGCTTGTGGGCGGTCTGCCGGACGCTGTGAACTCGTATCTGAATGACCATAACATTCAGCTTGTCCGTGAAATTCAAAGCGAAATTCACGACTATTATGCCGCTGACGCTTCCAAGTATGACGAGGAGAAAAAGCTGAAAATCCGCCGTATTTACGACCTTATTCCGTCCAATATGGAGAATAAGAAAAAACGTGTGGTGGCGCAAAACATCGAGAATAAAAGAGGAAAAACTTTCAGCGATTATAGTGATGAATTTGAATATCTCATCAGTGCCGGTATTGCCCTGAATGTTCAGGCAATCTCCAATCCTGTTTTTCCACTGATTGAATCGACAGGCAAAAATCTGCTAAAGCTGTATCTGAACGATGTAGGAATCCTCACGGGAATTTTGTACGGCAACAATATCCGTGCAGTTATGGATGATGAAAAGAGCGTTAATCTCGGCTCGGTATATGAAAGCGTTGTAGCAAGCGAGCTGATTGCTCACGGCTATAAGCTGTTCTATTACGATAACCGCAGTAAGGGCGAGGTGGACTATCTTATTGATGATTACAACAGCCTGTCCGCTGTGCCTATAGAGGTCAAGTCAGGCAAGGATTACACTATTCACAGTGCGCTGAACACCTTTGTTCAGAACGAGGATTATCATATTAAAAAGGCTTATGTCCTCTCCAACGAAAGAACCGTCACACACAAAGGAAAGATAACCTATCTGCCGATTTATTACATTATGTTTTTTCAAAACACACCCGATACAAAAGATTTGAAATTTTAAATTGCAATTAACAAAACCTCCTTTAGTGCAATAAATGCATCAAAGGAGGTTTTATAATTCAAACATTATTTGAATAAATGAACATAGCATACATAGTACAATACAATTACAATTTACTCAATTGTTGCAAGTTATACTTCAAATTTGCAGACACGAGAGATAGGAAAAAAGTCTCTTGCTTCGGCAAGTAAATTATTACACCGTAAAGGAAGGCGTTACTGAACAACTGAAAGTTACTTCCCAGTTGACAGGTATTGTATAGGTAATTAAATTATCAAAGTAACAATGTTTTATTTCATAGTTATTTTTTAAGAGCCTTGTTTATTTTCTGCATGTGATTTTTTGTGTTCTTATCTATATTTTCTTTGCTTCCAAAGCTTGCTTTAGCTCGTTCAACATAAGATAAGAAATTTCCTTTTTGCAGTATGCACCTCGAATTGAATAACGTTTATATAAATTTTCTTTGCTTATTTTTTTACCATTTTTGGTATATCCTTTATTTTTAGTTATAGTTTTAGCTTTGCTGTACATCCTATAATAGTATTTAGAAATTGTTTTTGAACGAATAGTAATTTTTGAACCATCAAAAGAGAATCCTAAAAA
>JBJFHX010000144.1:0-2582 GCA_051893995.1 Ruminococcus sp. | reverse complement strand
CTTATTAAGATAGATTTACTTTATTATAAAGGAATGAATTTTATGTCAGGACATAACAAATGGAGTACAATTAAACAGAAAAAGGGTAAAAACGACGCTGCAAGAGCAAAGGTTTTTACTAAAATCGGCAGAGAGCTTATTGTTGCAATCAAGGAAGGCGGCAGTGCCGACCCGAGTGTAAACTCAAAGCTTAAGGACTGTATTGCAAAGGCAAAGGCTGCAAACGTGCCGAACGACAATATTGAACGTATTATCAAGAAAGCAGCCAACGACAACGATTCCACAAACTATGAGGCTGTTACATATGAGGGCTACGGTCCCAGCGGCGTAGCTGTAATTGTTGAGGCTCTCACAGACAACCGCAACAGAACAGCGGGTGAAGTAAGACACTACTTCGATAAATTCGGCGGCAATATGGGCACACAGGGCTGTGTAAGCTTTATGTTCTCTCAGAAGGGCGTTCTTGTTATTGAGCGTGAAGAGCTTGATAAGGACGAGGACACTGTTATGAGCGACGCTCTTGAATGCGGTGCATCTGACTTTGAGGCCGACGAGGACGTATTTACAATTTACACCGAGCCTGAGGATTTCGGCGCAGTAAGAGATGACCTCGAAAAGTCAGGTTATTCCTTTGTTTCGGCAGAGCTTGAAATGGTGCCCAGCACATACACAAAGCTTGAGGACGAGGAAACTGCAACCAAAATGCAGAAAATGCTCGATATGTTCGAGGATAACGACGATATCCAGAACGTATGGCACAACTGGGAAATGGACTAATAATTATTACATTTAACGATAAAACCGTCTTTCGATTTCGAAAGACGGTTTTTTAGGTTATTTTTGCTTATAGTACATAAGGCAATGGCAATAGCCCTCAAACTCAGGGTCGGCTATCTTGCTTTTAAAATCCTCACACATACATTTTGTCGCTTCGCTTTTTACAAGCATACTCGGACAGTATCCGCCTGTCCTTTTCAATCCTTCCCTAACATAATTAACTATTGCTTTGTCTTCATTAAGAAGGATTTTCACCAAATCACCTGTTTCTGCTAATAATTTCCTGAAGCTGCTGTTCGCTTACAAAGCCGATTGACCTGTCTACTGCCTGTCCGTTTTTGAAGATTACGACATTTGGAATTGACATAACTTCGAATTCGTCTGCAAGTGAAGGATTATCATCAATATTTACCTTGTAGAAATCAACGTCGGGATTAATTGAATCAAGCTTTTCAAGTATCGGCGAGAGCATCCTGCATGGTGCACACCAATCGGCAAAAAAGTCAACAACAACTGTATTCGGAGAATTAATTACTTTTTCAGCAAACTCCTCCTGATAAATTTTGTCAATCATGATAACATTACCCCTTTTTTAGATAATCGGAACAAATAAAACAATAAATTGTCATATTATAGCAAGCTTTGCGGTTGACAATATTGTCTATTGTTTCCATATATATTATATCATTTTACACATAATTTTACAATATATTCAAAGTATTTTTATATTATTTTATAATTTTATTTTTCTCTTATTGAAGATAAGCATATCGCAAACAATTATGTTTGTCAACATAAAAATTGCCAATTTGAACAAATAGTAACAATTACTGATTTTCAAAAAAATCGGCTGTTCCCATAATAAATCGGAAACAGCCGTAATTTACTTTGACATATTATTTTTTAATCTCTGATAAAATTCAGGATATGTGCGCTTAATACTCAGAGGCTTGAAGTCACTGTTTACAAAGCAATGGGTTGTGTGACCTGTTGAGGCGATTTCGTCATTATCACAAAAACGCATTGTATAATCATACTCCATTCGTGAGCCATTGAAAACAACAAGCTTTACTTCAATGTAAACATCATCGAAAAATCTTACGGGCTTTAAATACTTTGCGTAAGCATCAACATTAGGGATAAACACCCCCTGCTCTTCAAGGTCCATTACATCGCAACCGATTCTGTGCATAAAATCAATCCGAGCTTCCTCAAAATATCTTATATGATTTGAATGGTGAACTATTCCCATTCTGTCGGTTTCATAGTAAGCCGCACGTCTGACATAATATTTTTCGTCCATATTTTACCTCGTTATTTTTTGAGCAGCAGTCCGTCCTTTAAATCCTGTTCAGCCTGCTTTTTGATTATGAAATGCTGTTTTTTGCCTGTTGCCGTATGCGGAAGCTCCTTTACAAAGCGATAGTAGCGTGGAGCCTGATACTTCGAAATATTCGGTGACTGCGAGCAATAGTCCATAAGCTCGGCAACCGTCAGGCTGTCGTCCTCGGGGATTACATAAGCCGCAACAGACTCTCCTCTTGTGCTGTCGGGAACTCCCGTTACAATGCACTCGTGAACCTTCGGGTGGCAGTTGAGTACTTCTTCAATTCTTGCAGGGTAGATATTTTCTCCCTTGCTGATTATCATATCGTCTTTTCTGCCTGCTACGGTTATAAACTGCTTTTCGTCCCACGTACCGATGTCGCCTGTGTACATCCAGCCCTTGTAGAACTTTTCTTTTGCAGCCTCGGGGTTATTTACATAGCTGTAGGTTGACTTGCAGGGACAGCTTATGATGATTT
>JBJFHX010000143.1:0-10687 GCA_051893995.1 Ruminococcus sp. | reverse complement strand
TGTCGGTCACGTGAACAAGGAAGGCTCAATTGCAGGACCTAAGGTGCTTGAACACATTGTAGATACAGTTCTGCACTTTGAGGGTGACAAGCAGATGAGCTGCAGAATTTTGCGTGCTGTTAAAAACCGTTACGGCTCAACAAATGAAATAGGCGTTTTTGAAATGACGGACAAGGGCTTGCAGGAGGTTGAAAATCCGTCTGTAATGCTCCTTTCGGGCAGACCGAAGAATGTTTCGGGTACTTGTGTAACGTGCACAATTGAGGGTTCAAGACCTATTCTTGCAGAAACTCAGGGACTTGCAACGCAAAGCGGCTACGGAAATCCACGCAGAATGTCAACAGGCTTTGACTATAACAGACTTTCACTTTTGCTTGCAGTGCTTGAAAAGCGTGCAGGATATTACTTTTCTAATTGTGATACGTACATTAATATTGTTGGAGGACTTCGTGTAGACGAGCCTGCAATAGATTTGTCAATTGCAATGGCACTTATCAGCAGCCTTAAAGACACTCCGATTGATGAAAAGGCTGTTGTGTTCGGAGAAATCGGACTTGCAGGTGAAATCAGAGCCGTTTCACAGGCACAAATGAGAATTAACGAGGCTGTAAGGCTTGGATTCAACAAAATTATTATGCCTTATCATAACTTAAAAGGCGTTCATTGTGACGATGCTGAGCTTATCGGTGTAAAAAATATAAGACAGGCTTTTGAGGCAATAAGCTGATGAGCACTTTTGTTATGTCGGACAAGTACCAGTGCTTTGTTAAAGAATTTGAAAAGCTTGGTCATACTGTTATTGCAAGTGATACAATAGATATTTTCCCGATACCTGAACAAAAACACGCAGATATGCAGATTTTGCCGATAAATAATGACATATTCATTCTTAATGAATGTTCTGCACTTGCCGAAAAATTACCAAACGAAAGATTTATTTTTTGCAATAAAAAAGCAGGGAAGAAGTACCCTGATAATATTTTATTGAATTTTCTTTTTCTAAATAACATATTGTACGGAAAGCTTTCTGCAATAGACAAAAATCTGCTTGATTACTGTAAAGAAAATAACATCAGAACAGTCAATATAAATCAGGGCTATGCACGTTGTTCAACGCTTATTCTTAATAACAATGCGGTAATAACTTCCGATTTATCAATTGAGAAAGCATTGAAAAATGATGGGGTAGAGGTACTGCTTATTTCATCAGGAAATATTGTGCTTGACGGTTATAATTACGGTTTTATTGGCGGTGCCGGCGGTAAAATTGATGAAAATACAGTAGTGTTTTTCGGTAACATTGAAAATCATCCCGATTATATCTTAATTAAAAAATTTTGTAAAAAACATTATGTAAATATCAAAATTATATGTAAAGATATGCCCCTGACCGATATTGGGGGAATAGTTAAAATTGCAGATTAGAAAAACGGCACGAAGATTTAAACATCAACATGCCGTTTTATAATTATTCAGATTTCTTTTTCTTAACTCTTGACAACGGATTTGAGTCAGCAGCATTTTTCATTTGCTCCGAGCTTAAATGTGTGTATATTTCAGTTGTTCCGAGGTTTTCGTGACCGAGAACCTCTTTTAAAACTCTTACGTCAACTCCGCCGTGCTGGTACATAAGCGTAGCCGCCGTGTGGCGCAGCTTGTGACACGAATAACCCTGTGCATCAAGTCCGATTTTTGCAAGATATTTGTACACCATAGCCTGAATAGTCTTGACAGACATTCTGCGATTGTTTCTGCTGATAAATAACGCCTTTTTGTCCTTAACTTCATCAACAGGACGAACCTTCATATAGTCGTTTATAGCGTCAATACAAGCAGAATTGAGATATACAACACGCTCCTTGTTGCCTTTACCTACAACTCTCATTGTATTGTCACTGCGAATGTCGGTGTAGTTAAGTCCTGCCATTTCAGAAACACGCAGTCCGCAATTCAGAAAAAGCGTAAGTATCGCATAGTCACGTTCCTTATATTTGCCTTCAACAGCGTTGAGAAGTTCAATGCTCTGTTCAAGAGTAAGGTATTTAGGCAAGGCTTTTTTACGCTTAGGCACTTCAAGCTGTGCAATAGGGTTACTGGGAATTAAATGCTTTTTTGAATACAGAAAATCAAAAAATCCTTTCAGACTTGAACATTTTCTTGCTCTTGCGGCACTCTGATTCTGACGGTCACGATTGAGGTAGTGCATATATTCATATGCGTCATTCAGCGTAACGGTTTTAATCAAATCAATATCCACATCATCAATTTTAATATTTTCAAATTCCGCATCATCAGGTACAAGCTTTCTGGATTTTTTTAGATATCTGAAAAATGTTCGCAAATCAATGTAGTATTCATCAACAGTCTTTTTAGATTTAATTTTTATAGTTTCAAGATAAAATAAATAATCCTTTATAACCTGCGGAGCTTCATCACGAAACGAAACAGCCAATACAATCACCGTCTTTTAAAGTTTTTATAATCAGCTTATTTAACAAGCTGAAATGTGCCGCAATTAAGCACGTATTGAAATCTGAAAAAAATATAATCACGATTTTTCTTGATTATATCATAAAAAAGAGGTAGGATAATTCTAATATAGAAAATTATACAAAATGAATATTTTGTATAATTCGGGGAGGTGATAAATAAAATAAACCGATAAAATACCTACATAAAGTAATTTTTGGAGAAATACCTGATGAATCAACAGTATTTATTATAATTTCCGTTCTGAGGCATTGGATTAGTAAGTCCGAGAACATTCGGCCATAAACCTGTATCATCAATGATAAATCCCATAATCATACCCATATGTGTATGCAGATGTCTGAACTGTGCAAGAATCAGAGTGAATTTTGTGTATTCACAATTTTCAGGACAATCTAATAGTTCTTCATCATTTAGCTTTGAAATATAGTCATTAATTTTAATCTCAATCTCTTTGAAATAATTTTCTATATCGTTACGTGATAGAGTTTTATTAGTAATAATATCAAGATTATTAAGATTTTCAGAATGAATACTCGGTTCGCAATAATTTTTGTCACGTGGATTGATAAACCATAAATCAAGTGAATGTAACATATGATAAATATGCTTCCAAAGCGGCATATCGCAGTATTCCTTATTCCATAAGCTGTCAGGAACGCAGTCTATTACATTCTTAACTTCCCATAATGCTCTTTTAGTTTGGTCTTTTATAATTTCATTTAGTCTATTCTGTTCCATTTTACCTATCCTCTATTTGTTAATTATTTAACAATCTTAAATTAATTGTATTTTATTGCAATATTCGTCAGAAAAAGTGTTTTTGTATATACCGTAATATTCTTCATAACTTAATTTGCAATTATAAGCTAGAACTTCCATTTCTACACCAATAAGATTTACTTTAAACGGCATTACAGACATTCCGTTTCTGATATAAAAAGATTTCCTGCGTTTTCGTTCTTTCTTATTATCACATTCAATTTCAGTGTTTTCAATTTCAAGAATAAAACGCTTATTTTTATATCTTTCAAAAAGCAAATTCAATGCATTAGAACCTACATTCTTTCCCCTGCTTTCTGGAGCTATTGCAAAATAATCAAGCAAAACCATATCGTCGTGTAAAATCATAATTGCAAAACCAAGGAAATCGCAATTATCACTCTCAATAGTAATAATTTCCATAAAACCGGCATTACACTTTTCTAATATTAAATCAAAAGGCTTTCTTTCAATTTTCGGAAAAGCAGTCAGGTATAGCTCTTCAATTTTATCAAGATTATCTTTATAATTTGGATTGAGCTTCACAATAATTCATCCTTTAATGTTGATAACATCATTATAGCAGAAAACAAATTAAAATCAACAAAGAAAAACAGCAGACCGTTTTTATTGCGGTCTGCTGTTTGCAGTAATATAATAAGAAAATGTTTTAATTATTAGCAAACACCCTGAGCAATCATAGCATCTGCAACCTTTTCAAAGCCTGCAATGTTAGCGCCTACAACGTAGTTGCCTTCATAGCCGTACTTCTTAGCAGCAGCAGCGATGTTGTTATAGATATTAACCATAATGTCCTTAAGCTTAGCGTCAACCTCTTCGAAAGTCCAAGAAAGTCTCATTGAGTTCTGACTCATTTCGAGAGCTGATGTAGCTACGCCGCCTGCGTTAGCAGCCTTACCGGGAGCAAAGAGTACTCCTGCATCCTGAAGAACTTTTGTACCTTCAAGAGTTGTAGGCATATTAGCGCCCTCAGCAACAGCATAACAGCCGTTAGCAACCAATCTCTTAGCGTCTTCTTCGTTAAGCTCGTTCTGTGTAGCGCAAGGTAAAGCAACGTCGCACTTAACAGACCAGTCAAACTTGCCCTCGTGGTACTCAGCGTTGGGACGATAGTTCTTGTACTCTGTAAGGCGCTGTCTCTTAACTTCCTTGATTTCCTTGATAGCATCAAGGTCAATACCCTCAGCGTCGTAAATCCAGCCTGTTGAATCAGACATTGTAACAACCTTTGCGCCGAGCTGTGTAGCCTTCTGTGTAGCGTAAATAGCAACATTACCTGCACCTGATACACAAACTGTAGCACCGCTTAAGTCCTTGCCGTTGTCCTTAAGCATAGCTTCTGTAAGATAAAGGAGACCATAGCCTGTAGCTTCTGTTCTTGCAAGTGAGCCGCCCCAGTTAAGACCCTTACCTGTGAGAACGCCCTCATAAACGTTCTTGATTCTCTTGTACTGACCGAACATATAACCGATTTCACGAGCACCTGTACCGATGTCGCCTGCGGGAACGTCAGTGTCAGCACCGATGTGCTTGCAAAGCTCTGTCATAAAGCTCTGGCAGAATGACATAACCTCGTTATCGCTCTTGCCCTTGGGGTCAAAGTCAGAGCCGCCCTTACCGCCGCCGATAGGAAGACCTGTAAGAGAATTCTTGAAAATTTGTTCAAAGCCAAGGAACTTGATTACGCCGAGATTAACAGAGGGATGTAATCTCAAGCCGCCCTTGTACGGACCGATTGCGCTGTTGAACTGTACTCTAAAACCACGGTTAACCTGAACCTTGCCGTTGTCGTCAACCCAGGGTACTCTGAACATTACTACTCTTTCGGGCTCTGTGATTCTTTCAAGAATTCCTGCTTCTTCGTACTTGGGGTTCTGCTCAAATACGGGTTCAAGAGAAGTAAGAACCTCGGTTGCTGCCTGAATAAATTCGGGCTCGTTTGCATTTTTTGCTTTCAGCTTTTCAAGCTGCTCACTTACATACGACATTGTATGTTCCTCCTTAAATTTTTAATTCACAAAAAATCCTTCGTCTTTTAGCACAATGTACTATATACATATGCTTTTCCGACTTTCTTATAATACTATATTTTTTAGAATTTTGCAACAATAATTATAACTTTCTTGCAAAAATTTCCAATTTTTTTTAATTTTTTAAACTTTAATTGAATTTTCTGCAATTTTAAATTATAAAATCGCAATGAATTTTTAAAATAAAACTGCATTTTTGATTTCGGATGATTTCAGAATTAACTTTCAACATATGATTTTGTGTTTTGTATAATTAACAGAATTAATTTTAACATATGTTTAAACATAAAATTTAGTTGCAATCGGACATATCAACATGTTATAATGATGTTAATAATACAGGTAGTAATATTTTGAGGTGGGTTTATGGACTATTGTAAAAGATTAAAAGAACTAAGAATAAAAAACGGGTACACCCAACAGCAGATTGCATTTATTCTTCACACACGACAGGAGCAGTACAGCAAATACGAAAGCGGCAAGCGTGAGCTTCCTATACGACATCTGATTGCTTTGTGTTGTTTGTATAAGGTCTCAAGCGATTATATTCTCGGAATCGAAAAGTTTGTAAAATAACTTCTATCCCCTTTCGGGTATGAAAAAAGCGACAACCATTCGTTGCCGCTTAACTTATTAATCAAAATTATTTTAAAGTACAGATAAAATACAGAAATAACTGATATGATAACAACAGAGGTGACACAAAGATGTACAAGATACTTCTTGTTGAGGACGATAAGAACATAAGCGAAATGCTGTGCGATTATTTTACAGAGAAAAGCTCAAACAGTATTGTAATTGAAATTGCTGATAATGGTAAAAAAGGTGCAGATATGGCTTACGAAAACACCTACGATTTACTTCTGCTTGATATTATGCTTCCACAGCTTAACGGCTTTGAAATCTGTAAAGAGGTACGGCGTTTCAGCGATGTGCCGATTATGTTCATAACAGCACGATGTGCACAGGATGATATTTTAACAGGCTATGCACTCGGCTGTGATGATTACATTGTTAAACCCTTTTCCCTGCCTGTGTTTTACAACAAAGTAAATGCGCTTATAAAGCGTTCAAAGGGACTTGTGCGTTCCTCACTGCTGAATTTCGGAACTCTTTCGCTCAATCCGAATAACGGTATTGTAATTTCAGATGAAAAGGAAATAAATCTTCCTGCAAAGGAATATTTAATTCTTAAAGTTTTGCTCGAGAACAAAGGTTGTGTAGTTTCAAGAGAATCTCTTATAAAAACGGCTTGGGGTTACGACAGTGACGTTGATGAACGTGCGCTTGACACTCACATAAAAAATCTTCGCAAGGCACTCGGTGATAACTCAAAAATGATTAAAACAGTTGTTAAGCGTGGTTACAGGATTGGTGAAAGTTGATGAAAAAGAAACTTTTTAAGCAAAAACGCAGACTTTTTATAAGCATAGCGTCATCTATGCTAGTGTTAAGCATAATAGTGTATGCTGTTTTTTCAGTAACAACATATTATTCAGAGCTTGATTTACTGACAAGTAATTCTGCTTCCTCTTTTCATCTGGCTACAATAAATATGCATAATTACACAAACAGCAACTGGGGATATTATCTGCTGAACAAAAGATATAATGCTGAGTTAAAAGAAATTTCGGATAACTTTGATGTTGATGAGCAGATTAAAATTACAAATAATGATAACGGAGCACTATTATGTCAAACAGAAAATGCAGTATCGGTAGAATTTTATGACAAAGACAATTTCAGCTATCCGGGTTGTATTAATTTTGAACTCTTTAAAAACTCGATGACAGATGAACAATACAGTGAAATAAGAGATTATCTTACAAAAAAAGAAATAGAAAACGGCGATTACTATGAGCTTTTGTGTAGTGAATTTTATGTAGACAAAAGTCATATACAACCTAAAAGTGTTGAAATAGTTCAGACTTGTGAAGGTAATGACTGGTATGTTCAGGATAAGGTTATTAAGCATTACGATTTAAAACCAATACTTGAGGATATAAATTCTGAACTATATCAGTGTTCTGAAATGCACAGAAATTTAATTGATGATGATTTTGTATTCGGAAAATATACAGCAAGTACTGTTTTAGATGAGTATTATGATTACGTGAATGAAAAATATTATACAGACAAAAATGGTATTGACGTTCTAAAAGACGGTGTTGGACATACTTATGAGCTTAATATGTACGGAGAATACGAAGTTCACACAATCGTAAGCGTAGCACCGTTTACATACATATATTCTAATTGGGAATCAATGTCTGTAAATCCATACAATTCCGATGATTATATATCTTTCAGTTGCAATTATGCACGAAAGTTCAATGTGCTTGAAAGCTGTTCGGATAAACTGATTTTTATGCTTATATTTATTCTTTCTGTATTTCTGATAACGGGTGTAATAATAGGTGCAGTTACTTGGCGAACTCTTAAAAAGCAGATTGAACAGGAAAATCGCTTGCGGACAGTTACAAACGCAATGGCTCACGAGCTTAAAACTCCTTTGTTTATAATCAGCGGATATTCGGAAAATCTTGAAGAGAATATAAACACCGACAAGCGAACGCATTACTGCGAGGTTATAAACGAACAGACAAGGTCAATGAATATGCTTGTTTCGAAAATGCTTGATTATTCAAAGCTCGACTCTGCAAGTTTTAACTTAAATATTCAGAAATTCAACCTCACTCAGCTTACAAGTAAAATCCTTGAAAGCTATATGATTTATGATATAAAACTCGAAAGTGACGGTGACGTAAATATCAGGGCTGATAAAAAGCTAATGAAATGTGCAATAGAAAATCTCGTTGACAATGCAGTCAAATATACTACGGATATTAATGATATAAGCATTAAGATAACAAATAAAAGTTTTTCATTAAGCAATCCCTGCGAGGAATTAACAAAAGAAGAAATCAATGATATGTGGCAACCCTATCATCGCAAAGCAGAGCATAATGACATTGAAGGTCACGGTCTTGGACTTGCAATGGTTAAAAACATTCTTGACCTACATAAATTCAAATCAGGTGCAAAGTATTCAGACGGTAGAATTACATTCTATTTTGATTACTGATTTTCGGCATAATAAAACAGAGCCTTGGGAAAACCGAGGCTCTGTTTTCATATAAGAAATAATTTTGCTTTGTTATTCCTTTTTATCAGTTACTTCCTTTTCAAAATTAACTGCATCAGCCGCATTCTGACTGTTGAATTTAAAATCCTTGTCAGGGAAAATTGCATTCAGTATAATTCCTGCAAGAGAAGCTACTGCAAGAGGTGAAAGTGTAATTGTTGCACTGCCGATTGCAAAGCTTACTGTGTCAGAAGAAAGACCGAGAGCGCATACAAGAATTACAGCGGCAACAATAAGGTTACGTGATTTTGTAAAGTCAACCTTATTTTCAACAACATTTCTTACGCCGATTGCAGAAATCATACCGTAAAGTACGAATGAAATACCGCCGATTATACAGCTCGGAATTGAACCGATAATTGCGCTGACAACCGGGAAGAATGAAACGCCTACTGCAAAAAAAGCGGCAATTCTGATAACCTTTGGGTCGTAAACTCTTGTAAGAGCAAGAACACCTGTGTTTTCTCCGTAGGTTGTATTTGCAGGACCGCCGAAAAGCGATGCTAATGTAGTTGCAAGTCCGTCACCGAGAAGTGTTCTGTGTAAGCCGGGATTCTCAATGTAGTTTTTGCCGGTTGTTGAACCGATAGCACAGATGTCGCCGATATGCTCCATCATAGTAGCAAGAGCAATGGGGACAATAGCAATAATTGAAGAAGCAATAAGTGCACCGTTCGAGAAGTCAACACCGCCGAATACAGTCTTTTCCCAGATTACAGGAATACCGATAAGACCTTCGCTTCCAAAGATATTACCCTGTGAGATATTAGCAAAAATATTATTCAGCTGTGAAAAATCAAAGATTGCAGTATACTGTCCTGTTGCCTCATTAAATCCGCCCGAGAACAGCCACGGTAAATCCTGAATAAGCTGTGGATTTGCTTCTCCGATAAAGTAAAGAATAAGTCCGACTGCGTAAGAAATAACAAGACCTAAGATAATCGGAATGATTTTTGCCATTCCCCTGCCCCATATGTTGAACACAACAATTACTGCAAGAGCAACAAGTGCAAGAATCCAGTTGGTTGTGCAGTTGCTGACAGCAGACGGAGCAAGTCCGAGTCCGATAGCGATAATAATCGGTCCGGTTACTACCGGCGGGAAAAATTTCATTACTTTATTAATTCCCACAGTTTTGATGATAGCCGCAAGTACGAAGTACAAAAGACCTGCACATGCAACGCCCAGACACGCATACGGTAACATTGAATTTGGATCTTCGGGATTTAAAGCTTTAATAGCCGCATAACCGCCCAAAAATGCGAATGATGAGCCTAAAAATGCAGGAACCTGAAATTTTGTCAGCAAATGAAACAAAAGTGTACCTAAACCTGCCATAAGCAGAGTTGTTGAAATATCAAGTCCTGTGATAATCGGTACCAGAATAGTTGCGCCAAACATTGCAAACATATGCTGAACGCCGAGCAAAATCATTTTTGGCTTACCGAGTGTTTTGGCGTCGTATATGGCGCCTGTGTTTTTTTTCATTGTAATCCCTCTTTCTTGTACGTTTTCTTATATTATAATTCCTAATTATATAAAAAGCAACATTATTTTTTAAAAATAAGAAAAAATACCGAGTAATATTGACAAAATAACAGCTTTTTAGTATTATTAATTTAAATATATGACGCA
The DNA here is from genome assembly GCA_051893995.1 of Ruminococcus sp. GTDB lineage: Bacteria > Bacillota > Clostridia > Oscillospirales > Acutalibacteraceae > Ruminococcoides. The sequence goes on along the minus strand of JBJFHX010000143.1, from coordinate 604 downwards.
CAATTTATTATGTGAAATCTGTGTTAATGTATAAATTTATTTGGAGGAATTTTAAATGTCAGTCAGCTATATGACGCATCCGCTTATCAAGCATAAGATAACGCTGATGCGTAACGAAAAAACATCGACAAAGGAGTTTCGTAATCTCGTTGAAGAGGTTGCTATGCTTATGGGATATGAGGCCCTGTCAGATTTACAGATGATTGAAACAACTGTTAAAACGCCGATTGAAGAAACAAGACAGCCTGTAATTGCAGGAAAAAAGCTTGCAATTGTCCCCATTTTACGTGCAGGTCTGGGAATGGTCAGCGGTGTTCAGGCACTTGTACCGTCAGCAAGAATCGGTCATATCGGTCTTTACCGTGACCCTGAAACTCATGAACCTCACGAATATTACTGCAAGCTTCCCGAGCCGATTGAAGAACGTCAGATTCTTGTTGTTGACCCCATGCTTGCAACGGGCGGCTCGGCAATTGCCGCTGTAGATTTTATCAAGCAGCACGGAGGTAAGCGAATCAAGTTTATGTCTATTATTGCCGCCCCCGAAGGTGTTAAGGCTCTTACTCAGGCTCATCCTGATGTTCAGCTTTATGTGGGACACATC
>JBJFHX010000142.1:0-10694 GCA_051893995.1 Ruminococcus sp. | reverse complement strand
CGTCCCCTACGAAATTAAAAACAAACGTTTCCTGCATAGCCGTAGGGGACGGCTTCCCAGACGTCCCTTACACATAAATTGTGTTGCAATTTATGTGAGGACACGGAGTGTCCCTACGACTGCAAATGAAATGTTTGTTATATTTTGTGACAAACAAAGCCGCCGTTCATTTCTGAACAGCGGCTTTTAGAAAACTATTCTGTTTTAAATAATCGAGCAAATCAAATCGGTGTATTCCGACGGATTTTCAAGCGGAAGTCCTGCAATTAACAATGCCTGACAATAGAGCACCTCTGCATACTTCTTTGCCTTTTCAATGTCTGTCTGAATAAGCTCCTCCATAGTCTTTACGGCGTGGTGCGAGAGGTTGAGCTCAAGCACTCTCTGAGCCTTCATACCTGAGTCGGGCTGAACGGAGTTGAAGTACTTTTCCATTTCAAACGAAATGCCGCCCTTTGCAGTAAGACAAACAGGGTGAGAAACAAGCTTTTTGGAGGCTGTAACCTCGCTTACCTTGTCGCCGAGAGTTTCTTTGACAAATGTGAGCAGTGCACTGCTGTCCTTTTCCTCTTCCTCTTTTTCCTCGTTCTCAATTCCGAGGTCGTCGTTTGTTGCGGAGCAGAACTTCTTTTCCTTGTACTGCATAAGCGACTGGAGCGTGAACTCGTCAACGTCTTCTGTGCAGTAGAGAATTTCAAAGCCCTTTGAACGCAGAAGCTCGGTCTGAGGAAGTGTGTCGATTGCGGCGGCATTTTCACCTGTTGCAAAGTAGATGAACTTCTGGTCCTCTTTCATTCTGTCAACGTACTCGGAAAGCGTTACAAGCTTCTTTTCTGTTGAGGAATAGAACATAAGCAAATCCAGAAGCTCGTTCTTGTGCATACCGTAGTCGGACACAACGCCGTATTTGAGCTGTCTGCCGAATGCAGTGAAGAACTTTTCGTAGTTTTCACGGTCATTTGCAAGCATTGAGGTAAGCTCGTTTTTGATTTTCTTTTCAATGTTCTGCGCAATTGTGAGCAGGTGACGGTCATGCTGGAGCATTTCTCTTGAAATGTTGAGCGACAAATCTGCTGTGTCAACAATACCTCTTACAAAGCGGAAGTGCTCGGGCAGAAGCTCCTCGCAGCAGTCCATAATGAGAACGCCGCTTGAATAGAGCTGAAGTCCCTTCTTGTACTCCTTTGTGTAGTAGTCATACGGAGCGGCTGACGGGATAAAGAGCAAAGCCTTGTATGTAACAACGCCCTCAACGGAGGTTACGATTGTTTTGAGAGGCTTGTCCATTGACATAAACTTTTCCTGATAGAACTTGTCGTACTCGTCCTGCTCAACGTCCTTTTTCGGGCGCTGCCAGATAGGAATCATACTATTCAGAGTTTCGGTTTCGGTGTACTCCTCGTATTCGGGATTTTCGCTGTCCTTTGTTTCTTCCTTAACTCTGCTGCGCTTCATATCCATCACAATCGGATAGCGGATATAGTCTGAGTATCTCTTGACAAGTCCCTGAATTCTGTACTGCTCAAGGAATTCGTCGTAGTTTTCATCCTCGGTGTTGTCCTTAAGCTCGAGGATAATCTCGGTGCCAAGAGTATCCTTTTCAATTTCCTTTATTGTGTAGCCGTCTGCACCGCTTGACTGCCAGCAGTAGCCTGTTTCACAGCCGTACTTTTTGGTGTTGACAGTGATTTTCTTTGCAACCATAAATGCAGAGTAGAAGCCGACGCCGAACTGTCCGATAATGTCAATATCGTCCTGCTTTTCTTCCATATCCTGCTTGAATTTATATGAGCCGGAAGATGCGATTGTGCCGAGGTTGTTTTCAAGGTCGTCCTTGTCCATACCGATTCCGTTGTCGGTGATTGTGAGGGTACGGTTGTCCTTGTCGGCATTGATTGTAATTTTAAAGTCGCTTCTGTCCATTCCGACCTTGTCGTCGGTCAGCGAGATAAAGCAGAGCTTGTCGATAGCGTCGCTTGCGTTTGAGATAATCTCACGCAGGAAAATTTCCTTGTGGGTATAAATTGAGTTAATCATCAGGTCAAGAAGTCTTTTTGACTCTGATTTAAACTGTTTCTTCGCCATAAAATTACTTCCTTTTTAATCAGATTACGGGTGATATATTTACCCTTAAATAATAAGTATAGCCTAAATTGAAATACATTTCAATAGATATTTTTCTGAATTTGTGCAAGTCGCAAATTACCTCTGTCGCAATAGAAAAAAACGGTTTATTACAACAGACAGTTGACCGAATTTGCACTTGACTTTTACACATAATATAGTTATACTGTAAAAGAAGTTAAAAGAAAGCGAGGACATCTTTATGGCTGACAACGAAAATATCCTTGAAGAAATGGAAAATGAAGGTGCGCTCATCACACTTACTGATGAAGAGGGCAACGAGGTTGAATTTGAATTTCTTGACGTTATTGAATATGACGGTGACGAATATATAGTTCTCATTGAAAATGACGAGGACGCAGACGAGGTTGTAATTCTCAAAATCAATGCACTTGACGAAGAAACAGAAGAGTATGTGAGCATTGACGACGAAGATATTTTGCAGACCGTTTTTGATATGTTCAAAAAGAAATACGAAGGCGACATAAACTTTGAATAAAATTTTCGGCTGTATCGGGAAACCGACACAGCCGATTTTATTTGTCAATAGTTTTGATTTTATACGTTAAACCATAATTTGGCGGTGAGCCGCCGCAGGCAAATCAAGTGGAAAAGTCGGTTGTTTTGGTAAAAACGTATGCCCGAATTTTAAATTGATATATCGGTAACGTTTTTTGTGAGCGACGAGGGCGTCGCTCGCTACAATTTTGCACAAGCGTTTCCTTTACAGTCGTAGGGACACGGCGTGCCGTGTCCGTATTGACTATCAAACGTAACCGATTATATGATAATTTTATTAACAATCAAATCTTTCCGTAGGGGACGGCATCCCTGACGTCCCGTTTCATAAATTGCAACGCAATTTATGAAATATGGCGAACAAAGTTCGCCGCTACAAATATATAATTTGCTTATCTTATCATTAGGAGGTCACAAATGCAGAAAATTTTAATCACGGGCGGCACAACCTTTGTCAGCAGATTCACTGCCGAATACTTTGTCAACAAGGGTTATGAGGTTTACGTTATCAACCGCAACAGCAAAGCGCAGGTAAACGGTGTAAAGCTGATTGAATGCGACAGAACGAGGCTTGAAAACAGGCTTAAGGGTATGCAATTTGACGCTGTGCTTGACGTCACCGCCTACACCGAGGAACACGTTAAGACGCTTTTAAACGCACTCGACAGCTTTGACGATTACATTTTTATAAGTTCAAGTGCAGTATATCCCGAAACAAATCCTCAGCCGTTTACGGAAAATCAAGCTTGCGGCAAAAACTCCGTCTGGGGCGACTACGGCACAAACAAGCTTGCCGCTGAAAAATATCTGCTTGAAAATCTGCCGTCTGCGTACATATTGCGTCCTCCCTATTTTTACGGCGTGTACGAAAATCTCTATCGTGAGCCGTTTGTCTTTGACTGCGCCGAAAAAGGCCGTCCGTTTTACATACCCGAAAACGGCGAAATGAAACTACAATTCTTCAATGTAAAAGACCTTTGCAGATTTATTGACATTCTGCTTGAAAAACACCCCGAAAATAAAATCTTCAACCTCGGCAACAGAGAAACCGTCACAATCAAGGACTGGGTAACGCTCTGTTACAAGGCGGTCGGTAAAACTCCGAGATTCGTAAGTGTTGACAGAGCCTTTAATCAGCGCAGTTATTTCTGCTTTTACGACTACGAATACACGCTTGACGTGTCAAAGCAGTACGAGCTTATGAATTCAACTGTTCCGCTCGAGGAAGGTTTGAAAGAAGAGTACGAATGGTACAAGTCAAATCACAACGAGGTGAATAAAAAGCCGTATATGGAATTTATCGACAATAATTTATAAACCGACAGGGAGCTATCTCATAAAGTCCTTTGAAATTTATTAATGATTATTTGTAAAAATCTGTCCAATTAATTATTTCTGTCTGAACGTAGCCGCTTCCGTAAATATCAAGAGTGTGATTCATTGCACCATATTCGCCCACATTGCCTAAGCCGCTTGCATTACATTCACTTGTGCCCCAGCTTCCTCTTGTAATCTTATATTCAATTTCATCATCAATGTTTTCAGTCAAAATAAACGTTATCTCGGCAGTTGTTTCTGAAGTCCTTGTAAAGGCATAAGAACTGTCCGCAGGATTCCATCCGTTTAAATTGCTTGCAAGATAGAGCGTATCTGTCATAGGAGTATTTGTCGGCAGAGTAAGCTTGATTTTTATCAGCGGATTACTATTGTTTACAAAGTCAGACGGATTTATGCCTATAATTTTATTATCATTCAGAACACAATCTGTACCTACAATATATGCCCAGTATTTATCTGAAAAGCTGCCGGTATATTCTATTGTGTTCCCGATAACAGACACATTATTTGTTTCGTATGATTTACTGTACTGTATTTGAATGATTGCAGAAGGATAATTACAGTCAGTCTGAAAAACATTGTCAATGATTTCACAATTCTTCAAACCCGAACCCCAAAACGGCTTTGATGTGCAATTCAAAATATTATTATTGCAAAAACTTATATCTTCATCAAGGCCGTAGGGATATTGTGAGATACATTGAATTCCATATTCACATCCGTCAATTGTGTTGCTGTCATATAAGGCACCTCTGGTATATAAACACATTATGCCATACATTGAATTTTTAACTTCATTATTTTTGCACTCTACATTGGTGCAGCCTTCCATATGTATTGCACCCGCACCCTCTATATCGGAAAGACTGTTATCCGAACAAACAATGTTGTCAACCTGAGCAAAGCCAAAACCGATACCGACATTAGGACTCGTTTTAGCTCCATAGCTTACACAATTTGTCACCTGCACATCGGAAAATCTGCAATTAGGAGTGTTCACTTCAATATTATCCCCTGCATATTGTACTGCTTTTCCCTCAGTATTGAATACACAATTATCTACAATCAGTCCCTTTCCTATTGTATCTGTATAGAGCACATCATTATACTTTCTGTTTTCCGCATTGCCGTCATTAAAGAGTATTCCGAATCCCTCGCTGAAGGTACAATTCCTGATTGTTGTGTTGACGGCTGATGTATTGCAGAAAATACTCGGGCAAGTGGTTTGTGATGAAAAATTGCAGTTTTCAATAACACATCCATTTGTAAGATGCAATCTGACATCACCGTTTTCATAGCCGTCACCGTCCCACCAACGGGAAATATTAACATTTTTTAAAGAAACATTATCACCTGTCAGAACCAGACTTGAGCTTGGCATAATTTTGAGAGTTCCATTCATAATTTCACATCTTGCTTCAGAAGTGTATATGAAATATGTTCTTCCTTCAAGGTTAACAGGTACCCCTCTCTGAGCAGCAGCGTCAAGTACATTCTGAAAAATACGCATTTCGTCAGGCGTGTCAGCAGCTAAATTAAACTCGTCAGGCGTAACATAATCTTTTGTAGGAGTTGTTGCTGATGTCGGCGAGGTACTTTCGCTTGGCATTTCTTCAAGATTACTGATTACTTTTTGTATCTTAGTGACATCAATAATACTTATTTCTCCGTCAAGATTAAAATCGGCTAATTTCTTTTGTTGTTCAGTAAAAACAACAGTATCTGCCAGTTTCTTCTGGATTTCTGTGGCGTCAGCTATGGATAATTGTCCGTCAAGGTTTACATCGCCGTTTATGAAATCTTCATCCGAATATGCTGAAACAGTCAGAATCAGTGATGCAACAAACAGAATTGAAATAAGTATCGATATAATTTTTCTCATTCTCAAAACTCCTGAGTCTTAATGTTTTGATATGTGGAAACAAATCTTTATTTTATTATATTCTTTCGCAAATTACGTAATACCTGTCAAAGCCGCCGCTGTTGTTTGAAATGCAGGTAATCATCGTCAGCAAATCCCTGTCTTTTTTTATAAAAATATCCTGCGACTGATTCGGCTTGCAGACTTTTGTTTCAACCACCTTATACGTAAGGGTATCCCAGTAATTTCTCAGCTTTACCTCATCGCCGATTTGCAGGTTACGCAGATTATCAAAGAAAATCCTGCCGATATAACCCGTGTGTCCTGCAAGCACGGTGTTTGTGTTTTTTCCGCCGAGCGGCAGTGAGGTGTATGTCAGGTGAGCCGCGCCGTAGCTCATAGTCGCATCGTTTGCACCGAGGTAAATCGGCAGCTTCATATTGATTGACTCAGCCGTAACATAGCCGTAAATTCCATCGGTTATACCGTAACTGCTCAGGTCAAGCGACGGCTGTGCATAAGCATAATCGTAGGCAAGCAGTGAGTTCTGATTCGTCTTTAAATTTTCGTTGTACTCCACGCTGTCCTTGTAAAGCCTGTCAAGGTCAGCCTTGAACACAACGGGATTGTCCGATTTTCTCTCGCCGTTGTCGTCGAGCAGATAACCCTCGTCGTCTATTTTGCCCTGTTCATGTGCGTCATCGTAAGTCATACCGTCATCAACAATGTTTTCAATCTGACTGTCAAACTTCTCAGTTTCGGAGTTTGCAATCTGCGTTCCGATAAAGTTCGACACAATCGGAAACATAAACAGACCTATGCCAGCAACGAGCATCACAATTGCAACTCCTGTGAGTATTTTTCTCCACAAAATCAATCACCGTCCTGTGTTTCGGTAATATCCTCGTCCTTGTTTTTATCATAGTAACGCTTTTTCTTTTTTGAGCGTCTTAAAAAGATTATCACTATTATAACCACAATCGCAACAAATCCGACAATAATCAGAGCCGCCACAAAGTAAGGAATTTTGTAGCCGAGGAAGAATATTCCGTCATTGCCGAAACTTGCGGCGCTTGCACCGGTAGTTATGTACTTTGAGTCGTCATATTCAACTCTTTTTCCTCTTACAAGCAGTCGGTGAGTGTTGACGCTGTACGGCGTACAGGTCAGAAGCGTGACGTAATCCTCGCCCTTGACTACCCTCAAATCATCGGTTTCTTCGGGCAGAACAACCTTTATGCTGTCTACCTCGTATTTTAATACCCTGTCAAGAACGTGAACATAAAATTCATCGCCCTCCTCCATATCCGTAAGGTAGTCAAAAAACGTTTCTCCGGGATACGCTGTGTGAGCAGAAATTACGGAATGGGTGCTTTCTCCGCCGATTGGCAGTGAGGTGTTTTGCAGATGACCTGCACCCTTGGCAAGAATGTCTTCTGTAGTTCCGTGATAAATCGGCAGATACACGTTGATTTTCGGAATATCAATATATCCTATCAATCCGTTGCCGTCCACATTCAGAGCGTCCTCATAATCCGCCCCGATTTTTTTATAAGCTTTTTCGTCAAACGGGTCTGTAATGATTACGTTGTTTGTCAGGCTGTGGTTATATTCCTCCGCCTGCTTAAATATCTCAAGAGTTTCCTCTGAGGACATCTGCTTTGTTGTCTTTGTGTACTCCTCTACGTGGTTTCTGCTGTCAATATTATTGATAACCGAACTCACCAGAGGATAGCTCATTATTCCTACTCCTGCAATAAAAATGAGTATGATGCCAAAAATTGCAAGTTTTCTTTTCATTTATAACTTCCTTTATTTTCCTTTTATATGCGTGTCGCCGTAAATTTCGGCATAGACGTTAGAATCAAGTATCATTCTTGAAACGGTAAACATATTTGTGCACTTGTTGTTAAGTACGTCAATGTCGTCCTTTTTATCGGCATTTTCAAAAGCGGTATATTCTCCGCTGTTTGCATTGTACATACCGTTCTGTGAAATCCAGCTTCTGTCTGCAAATATAACAAAAGGCTCCTTGCCACCGAAAACATCGGTACCGATAATCGTTCGGCTGTCGTACTCAAAGCCGAGCATATTGAGCAGAGTTGGCAAAACATCTAAGCTTGAGCAGTATGTTTTTACGCTGACTGGCTCCTCCATTGAGCCGCTCCACAAAAGCCACGCATTTTTGTATCTTTCAAAAACGGTGTCAACCTTGTGACCAGCAAGCTCGTCAAGTCCGTTGAACTCGTCAAGCGAGTACGGATAGTGGTCGGTTGTCAGGCATATAACCGTATTGTCAAGCTTTCCTGCCTTTTCAAGTCTGTCAAAAAGGTATTCGAGTGCCTTGTCAAGCTCGATATTTGCTGCAATATAACCTTTGACTTCATCGCTGTATTTCAGATTCTCCACCAAATCGGCGTTGCGCTGACTGATTGTGTTGTACGAATACCCTCCGTGACCGCTTACTGTCATATAGTAAACGCTGAAGCTGTCGGCGTTTATATAATCATCAACGGTTTTCTGCATCATCTTCAAATCGGAATTAGGCCACACATCTTCGCCGAGGTCAAGCCCCTTGCCGATTGCCGAATAATCGTAGCCGATATTTGTGAGGTACTGGTCACGGTCATAGTAATCGTAGGTGTGGTTGTGATATGCTCTCACCTGCTCGTAACCGTTTGTACGGCTCTGCTCTCCGAGAGTAAACGGAAAGCTCACGTTATCCTCGGCAGACTGCGAAAAGCTCCAAACTCCCGACTTCGGTGTAAGTCCCGTCAGGTTTGCATACTCACCGTCGGTTGTGCTCACTCCCCACGCAGGCGAGTAATAATTATCAAACTGAAAGCCCTCGCTGTACATTTTGTAAAGAGTGGGTGTTAAGTCCTTGTCAATTGCGTACTGCGAAAAGCTCTCTGCCGTTATGAAAATTATGTTGTAATCCTTGAAAATTCCCGTATATTCATTCGTATAGCTCGGCTTTTCACTTGAAAAATACTCATAAAGTGATTTCAAATCATCGTTATCTGTCTTTTCGGCAAGGCTGTCAAAATCGGTTTCAATAATCTGCGCCGTAACCTTTTTTTCGGGCGTATCTGCCGTAGCAGGTGACGTGGTTGTCGCAGGCTCGGTGTTTTCGGTTTTGCGGATTTCCGATTTATAACCGAAAACCATACGGCTTATGTCAAGCCTTTGCATTGTAAAAAGTCCGAATTTTTCGCAGGCGGCATTTTGCTGAAGCTCACCGTGATAAAGGTTATACGAGCTTTTTGTGTTTGACGAGGATTTGTCAATATTTACGCTCAGCATACCGATTACCTGAAAAGCAACTGCGGCGCAAAGCAGGATAATTTTTACGGAGATTTTAGATTTTTTGAACATTGAAAGCCTTTTGCCGAAAATTATGCAGAACACAAGCGGCAAAAACATAAGCAAAATAAAAAATATTCTGCTCTTTATAGCCGTAAAAATCATATCAACAGAGTTGAGCGCCTGTCCTGCACCGCCCCTTGAAATGCTGTTGATTACAAAGAACGTCCCGAAAACGTTGTTGTAGACAATCTGCGCACTGTACCAGATTGCAAGAATTGCAGTAAGAATACAGGCAATCAGCCTGTTTATTCTGCCGTTTTTGAAAATTGACGAAACAACAGTCAGCACACAGGCGGGAACAAGAGAAAATATTGCGGTAAAAATCGCACCGTCAACAAGTGAAAATCCGACCGAAAGCTTGACAACAAGCTCCATAAAGAGAACAGAAATCGGAAAATATAGCAGAGTCAGTACAAGTTCTCTTTTCCTGTGGGGCGGAGTGTTATTTTCATAATATGTAAAGTTTTTTTCATTTGAATTTATAAAATGACTACGGCGATTGTAGCTGTTATTTAAGTTAATCTGATTTGACATAAAATTTTCCTGTCTTTGATAAAATTTAAATTTATGAGCATTTAATTATACTATGTTGAGCCGTTCGGAAATATAGAACTACTTAATTGATTTTGATGACCGTATTTCTTTTGCTAAAATATACAGTCCGTATATTCCGCAAATTAAAAGAATAGTATCTTCATAAACATTGAAAATTACGGACTTAATTCCCGTCAATCCCCATATAGTCAATAGAGCGAGCAAAACCTTATTTTTTCGCTTGTAGCAGGAATATACTGCTATGCTCAAACTAACAACAGGACAAGGCATAACGTGTGTTACCATTTCAGGGAACGTGTTTCCTAATATAAGCGATATCAATGGATATAAGCAGTAAAGCGCAATCAATGTTATCTGAAATGGATTTGGTTTTTCCGGAGCGTCGTTTTTATTATGTATGCTCTCGTATATAAATAAGAAACCGCAAATCAGGTATAAAGGTAACGCAAAAAATTTCTGTATAGGTTCAGTGCCGTAATAACCGAAAAACACAACAGCAATAAAAAGATTTGCAATTCCCAATATAAGTTTTGCTGAATACTTAATTCTGTTAAAATAAGATAAAATTACAGCAACAGCTATGAAAGCAAGCAATATCAACTGAATAATGATTGTTTGCTGATTATATTCTCCAATCACATTCCAAAATGCATTAGCGTCCATTTTAGTACCCCGAATTTTAATCTATTAAAAATATGACAATAAAAATTAAGTATATTATAAAACCTTTGCACAAATATTGCAATAGTTTGTTGTCGATACAGCCGAAACACCCTTATTTAAATTAATTATAATTTGTCGAGTGCCTCGACACGCATTTCGGGTGGAAAAGTCGGATTGCGTTTATAAATCAGTAGCCCGAATTTTAAATTAATATATAGGTAACGTTTCGGGACGTCAGGGATGCCGTCCCCTACGGATATAGAGG
>JBJFHX010000141.1:7596-10777 GCA_051893995.1 Ruminococcus sp. | reverse complement strand
TCCTTGCCTACTCCGCAGAGAGGGCATACAAAATCGTCGGGTAAATCCTCAAACTTTGTGCCGGGTGCAATTCCGTTGTCGGGATCGCCGACAGCCTCGTCGTATTCCCAGCCACATACATCGCATACGTATTTCATACAAGCGCCTCCTTTTTATTTATTATCTTTATTATATCAAAAAAGGAAAGATATACAAGCACTTGACTTAATCTTTTTGCTGTGATAGAATGTAGAAAATTTAAAATTTACTGCCACCGGGTAGGAAGCGTTACGCATTCGTGTACATTTCGTTAGGTCTTAGAAGATATGTACGTCGGGTGCTTATTTTTTTGGAGGTAAAAATGGGATATATCACAAAACTTTTTAAAAGCCTTTCGAGATTTGAGCTTTGTCTCTGGCTGTTTTCGGTTGTCACCGTGACAGCCTCGTTCCTGCTTGCAGGAAATTTTAATCCGCTCACGCTCATAGCATCGCTTATCGGCGTTACGTCACTGATTTTTATTGCAAAGGGCTATGTAATCGGGGAGGTGCTGATGGTAATATTCGGCTTGGTTTATTCGATTATTTCACTGCAATACTGCTACTACGGCGAGATGATAACATACCTCGGAATGACTGCGCCGATTGCGCTTATGTCCGCCGTCAGCTGGTACAGACATCCGTACAAAAACAGCTCGGAGGTAACTGTAAACAGCCTAAATACCCTGCACAGAATTTTGCTTGCTGTGCTGACATTGCTTGTAACGGTAATTTTTTATTTTATTCTTAAGGCTTTTGACACGCCGAATCTGTTTTTCAGCACCGTTTCAATTGCAACAAGCTTTGCGGCTTCATACTTAGCGCTTATGCGCAGTCCTTTGTACGCCGTCGCCTACGCCGCAAACGACCTTGTTCTGATTGTTCTCTGGATTCTCGCATCAATTGAAAATACCTCTTATATTCCCGTAATTATCTGCTTTGCAATATTCTTTATAAATGACATTTACGGCTTTGTAAGCTGGCAGAAAATGAAAAAACGTCAGTGTGATGATAATTAATTGTTTTCTATTCTGCCCTTTTCGACATTCGGTTTTATGAAATTGTTATATGAATAATCCCAGAGAGTTTTTGAACCGTCGGCGGTGTTTTTGTTTCGTTCAAGAATCTGACTGAGCTTTACCTTGTTTTTCGCCCACATTCTGCCGTCTGTCGAGTTGTTGAGCATAGCAGGCTGAACGTTGTCCATTGTGTGGGCAAATTTTGCCTCTTTCGTTTTGCCATCCTCAAATTCTTCCCAGAGTGCTCTGAAATTTCTTCCTTGGTCCTCGGGCAGAAGTCCGAAAAGCCTGTCAGCCGCCCTCAGCTCACGCTCACGTTGTGACTTTTTGCCCTCGTCGTCGTAAGCGTAGGTGTCGCCTGCGTCAATTTCAACAACGTCGTGAATGAGTATCATTGAAATTGTTTTCAGCAAGTCTATATCCTCGTTTGCATATTCGCCCAGCATAAGGCACATAAGCGCCATATGCCACGCATGCTCTGCGTCATTTTCAAAGGTTTTTCCGTCACTTTTTAGCGTTTGCCGCTGAATAAACTTCTCCTTGTCAGCCTCAAGCAGAAATTCAAACTGCTTGTCAATTCGACTTTTTTCCATATAATTTTACCTCTTTTCGCTTTATCAATAATTTTACCACCGACGGGGAAAATTGTAAATGTAAAGTTTGCAGGATTAATGCCGTAAATATTGAATTTTTAATGTATTTGTGATATATTAAACTATGAACGGTATTCACAACGTGAAGCTGTATCAGATGAAATGTTATCGCTGTAGTATTGAATCGAGGTGATAGCATGAATATTGGAATTATCGGTGCAGGCAAGGTCGGCGTTTCCGTCGGCAGGTACCTCAAAGACAACAATATTCAGATTTCGGGGTTTTATGACACAGCCCCCGACAATGCCGCTTTTGCGGCGCAATTTACTCAAACGGACTGCTTTTCCGAGCTTAATAAGCTTGTAAAAGTGAGCGATACCCTTTTTATCACAACGCCCGACAATGTAATCGGGAGCGTATGGGATTGCATCAAAAATAAAAATATGTCCGTAAACAATAAAATAGTATGCCATTTTAGTGGTGCATTATCATCTGATGTATTTACCGATTCACAAAGCGCGGGTGCAAGCGTTTGCTCAGTCCACCCTTTGCTTGCTTTCAGCGACAAATTGACGTCCTACAGAATTCCGGCAAATACTTTTTTGCTATTGAGGGAGATGAAACAGCTGTTTCGGCTATGAAGAGCCTTTTCGAAAGTCTGGGCAACACCGTATGCCGTATTGACAAGAGCAAAAAGTCGCTTTATCACACCGCCGCAAGCGTGCTGAGCAACGAAATTGTCGCTGTGCTTGATATGGGTTACTCACTGCTTGAACAATGCGGATTTTCTCGAAATGACGCTGTTAAGGCAACGCAGAATCTTGTTTTCGGAAACGTCAAAAGCGTTCTTGAAAACGGGTGCGTAAACGCTCTGACAGGACCTATTGAGCGAAACGATTTGCAAACTGTTAAAAAGCACGTTGAGAGCCTGCAAGGTGAGGACGGGCAGATTTACATTCTGCTTGCAAAACGGATTGTTGAAATTGCAAAGGCAAAGAATGAGGACAGGGATTACGGCGAAATGTCGGAATTTTTAGATTTATCGTAAACAGCAATATAATGTAGGGAACGGTCAAGACCGTTCCGCAAAATTACAACCAACTTCTGTCGGAACAGGAACAACACAGGGGTTGTTCCCTACAAATTATTTGCAGACATTGATTACATCAGAAGGGACTAATATGAAAAATACATCGGTTACTTTTAAAGAGTCAAAGAAAAACGGCGAAAAGCTGACAATGCTTACCGCCTATGATTATACAACCGCAAAGCTGCTTGACGAGTCGGGCGTTGACTCAATCCTCGTCGGTGACTCGCTCGGAATGGTCGTGCTCGGCTATGACGATACGCTGTCGGTCACAATGGAGGATATGATTCACCATAGTGCGGCAGTTGCAAGGGGTGCAAAAAATGCGCTCGTTATCACCGATATGCCGTTTATGTCGTACCAGACCTCGGTTTACGACGCTGTTGTAAACGCAGGCAGACTTGTAAAAGAGGGAAAGGCACAGGCTGTAAAGCTCGAGGGCGGAATTGAGTTCTGCGAGCACAT
>JBJFHX010000141.1:5979-7496 GCA_051893995.1 Ruminococcus sp. | reverse complement strand
GTCTATCAGGATATGCTTGCAATGTACTCCGACTTCAAGCCGAAGTTCGTAAAGCAGTATGCGCAAATCGGAAGCGTTATGAAGGACGCATTCAGGCAGTATATTAATGAAGTAAAGTCGGGTGCGTTCCCGAGTGAGGAGCACACATTCAAAATTGACGATGATATTATAGAAAGCTTGTATTAAAAACTGATGAACATTTCCGTAGGGGACGGCTTCCCAGACGTCCCATTCACAAAAATTGCATTACAATTTTTGTGAGGACACGGCACGCCGTGTCCCTACGAAAGCGTTTTTATATTAAAAAACAATTGAGGTTATACTATGAACATTTGCTATACAATAAAAGAGGTAAGAAAGCGTGTAAACGCATGGAAAATAGAGGGACTTACAGTTGGCTTTGTTCCCACAATGGGCTATCTTCACGAGGGACACAAGAGTCTTATGCAAGCCGCAAGAGCAAACAATGACAAGGTTGTTGTCAGCGTTTTTGTAAATCCTATGCAGTTCGGACCTAACGAGGATCTGGAAAGTTATCCGAGAGATTTTGAAAAGGACTGCGCACTCTGTGAAAGCGTGGGAGTTGATTTGATTTTCCACCCCGAACCCGAGGAAATGTACGCAGACGGCTTTTGCTCATACGTTGATATGAACGGCCTAACAACCGAGCTTTGCGGAAAGTCACGCCCGATTCATTTCAGAGGTGTACAGACCGTTGTGCTCAAGCTTTTCAATATCGTAAAGCCCGACAGAGCGTACTTCGGTCAGAAGGACGCACAACAGCTTGCTGTTATCAGGCGAATGGTAAAGGATTTGAACGTTGACACCGAGATTGTCGGCTGTCCGATTGTGCGTGAAGCAGACGGACTTGCAAAAAGCTCACGCAACACCTACTTAAATCCCGACGAGAGAAAGGCGGCTCTTATTTTAAGCCGCAGTCTTAAGCTCGGCAGAGAGCTGATTGAAAACGGCGAAACCGACGCAAAAGCCGTTATCAAAGCAATTACCGATAGCATAAACACAGAGCCGCTTGCAAAAATCGACTACGTTGACGTTGTTGACTTTGACACGATAACGCCTGTTGAAAAAATCGGCAAGTCGGTGCTTGTTGCAATTGCGGTTTACATCGGAAAGACAAGACTTATTGACAACTTTATTATAGAGTAAGGGAGCGATTATATGACTCTTACAATGCTGAAAGGAAAAATCCACCGTGCTGTAGTTAAGCAGGCGGATTTGAATTACGTGGGCAGTATCACGATTGACAGCGAGCTTCTGGAAGCCGCAGGAATTCTGGAATATGAAATGGTGCAGATTGTGGACGTTGAAAACGGAAACCGCTTTGAAACCTACACAATCGCAGGTGAAAAAGGCTCGGGAATGATTTGCCTTAACGGTGCGGCGGCAAGACAGGTAGCTGTCGGCGACCACGTTATAATTATGGCATATGCTCAGTTAAGCGAGCAGGAGGCAAAAGAGCACAAGCCGTATGTTGTTTTCACCGACGAGGACAACCA
>JBJFHX010000141.1:0-5879 GCA_051893995.1 Ruminococcus sp. | reverse complement strand
AATGCTGAAAGGTAAAACCGTTCTGCTCGGCGTTACGGGCGGAATTGCGGCTTACAAAATTGCAAATCTTGCAAGCGCGCTCGTCAAGCTTCACGCAGACGTGAACGTGATTATGACGCAGAACGCAACGAACTTTATAAATCCGATAACCTTCGAAAGCCTTACGGGCAACAAGTGCATTGTCGATACCTTTGACCGCAATTTCAAATTCAAGGTTGAGCATATTGCGCTTGCCGAGCTTGCCGACGTGTTTATGGTTGCGCCTGCAAGTGCAAACGTAATCGGCAAAATTGCAAACGGAATTGCCGACGATATGCTGACAACGACCTTTATGGCTTGCAAAAAGAAGAAAATTCTTGCGCCTGCAATGAATACAAATATGTACGAAAACCCGATTGTGCAGGACAATATCAGAAAGCTGAAAGATTACGGAATGGAAATTATCGAGCCTGCAACAGGCTATCTTGCCTGCGGCACAACAGGTGCGGGCAAGCTCCCCGACGAGAAAATCCTGCTTGAATATATCCTGCGTGAAGTCGCATACAAAAAGGATTTGTCGGGAAAAACCGTCCTCGTTACGGCAGGACCTACACGTGAAGCAATCGACCCCGTACGATTTATCAGCAACCACTCAACAGGCAAAATGGGATATGCAATTGCAAGAGCTGCAAGCCTGCGTGGTGCAAGGGTGATTCTCATTTCGGGGCCTGTCAGCATTGATCCGCCGCTGTTTTCGGAGCTTGTGCCTGTTGTCAGCGCAGAGGATATGTACAATGCGGTGATGAAGTACAAAGACGAAGCCGACATAATAATAAAATCTGCGGCAGTTGCCGATTACACACCGGTTGCAGTGAGCAGTGAAAAAATTAAAAAGCAAAGCGGCGATATGAGCATAGAGCTGAAACGCACAAAGGATATTTTAAAGGAGCTCGGGCAGAGCAGACGTGAAAATCAGTTCATCTGCGGATTTGCTATGGAAACGGAAAATCTGATTGAAAACGCCGTTAAAAAGCTTGAGTCGAAAAATGTTGATATGATTATCGCAAACAGCCTTAAAACCGAGGGTGCAGGCTTTGGCACAGACACAAACGTTGTAACGCTGATTAAAAGGGACGGAATAACTGAGCTTCCGCTTATGAGCAAGATTGATGTAGCAATGAAAATCCTCGACGAAGCGTCTGAGCAGTTGACAATATGACTATTCCATTTATTGAGATGTAATGATGTGCAGAGTTAATGACATAAACGATAATTTAGCAAATTAACAATTAACAATGTACAATTAACAATTAAGGTCGAGTGGATAGGTTGTAATAAACCAAACGTTTAGTGCCCGAATTTATTTATATGCGGCGTTGCCGCAGGTGTGGAATTATATTATTGTAGCGGCGAACTGCGTTCGCCATATTTCATAAATTGCGTTGCAATTTATGAAACGGGACGTCAAGGATGCCGTCCCCTACGGCTATGCAGGAAACGTTTGTATTACAGTCGTAGGGACACGGCGTGCCGTGTCCCTATTGACTATCAATTTTAAACGCTTATATCATTATTATAGTGACCAACAAACATTTCCGTAGGGGACGGGTTCCTACACGTCCCAAAACGTTACCGATATATCAATCAATCCAAAGAAAACAAACTTATCCATACAACACGCACTATTACAAATTCGGAGCGTAGCGACCATTAACTCCACACTCCACTCTAAAAAACGTTACCTATATATCAATCTATAATTCGGGCAACCGTTTTTACCTAAACTACCGACTTTTCCACTCGATTTGCCTGCGGCGGCTCGCCGCTAAATTATGGTTTAGCGCACTAAAATTATAACGGACTAAAAAAAGGACACGGTATCAACAATCAACCGTGTCCTTTAAATTTGCGATAATATGGTCTTTTCAGATTAGCAGAAGAATACGTCCATTTCTGACTTTTCGCCGTCAGCTACGATGTATGCTTTTCTTTCTGCAGGCTTGAGATAGATTTCCATTTCTTTTACGGGCTTACCTACAACAAGCTTTGCATTCTCAACTAACTGATCCATTGATTCCTGACCTTCTCCGAATTCAACAAATACTTTTACGTTAGTTTCTGCCTTAGCTTCGGGCTTCTTGGGAGCTACCTTTTTGGGAGCAGCTTTCTTTGCGGGAGCCTTTTTAGCAGGAGCTTTCTTTGCAGGAGCTTCTTCTGTCTTTGCAGCAGCTGTCTTAGTTGCAGCAGCCTTTGTTGCTGCTTTCTTTACGGGTTCTTTAGCTGCTGTTTCTTTCTCGGCTGCAGCCTTAGTTGCAGCAGTTTTCTTTGTTGTTGCCATAAAAAATTCCTTCTTTCAAATTTTTATGAGATATTGCAATATTATATAATTTTTGCTGATGTTATAATTATACATTTTGAAAAAATAATTGTCAACAAACACTAATAATTTTCGGCGGTTAATACATATTTTAAAGATTATTTGAGTTTCGTTGGTGAATTTGCACTATAAAACTAATACTGTTTTGTGTATAATGTCGTTTTATGTTGTCGAAATTGTTAGAATAACAACCTCTTTTTTATTTGAAAATCAAACCTTGCTGTGCTAAAATTATCCTGTATTACTGAGGATTTCAGTAATAATCCTCAAATTTTAAAATGTTGGGAAGTTTTTGAGTGGCAGAAAATTTTGTTATGATTGCACAACAGGTACTTGTGCTGTTTGTTTTGATTGCGGTTGGTTTTGTTTGCGGCAAAAAAGGAATCCTCACCGATTCCTCGTCAAAGCATATCACCGATATAGTTTTATATGTTGTAACGCCCTGCGTTATGATAACGGCTTTTCAGCGTGAGTTCAGCTTTGAGCTTCTCGGCAAGATTCTGGTTGCAACGCTTTGTGCATCGCTGATTATTGCAGGCTCGATTTTAGTAGCAAAGCTTGTGTTCCGTGATAAGGACGAAAGCCGCAAAAAGGTTTTGCAGTTTTCGGTAATTTTTTCAAACTGCGGCTTTATGTCGCTTCCTCTGCAAAAGGCGATTTTAGGCGACGACGGCTGGTTTTACGGCTCAATCTTCGTTGCAGTCTTTAACGTTTTTGTTTGGACGTACGGACTTGTAAGTATGAGCGGCGACAAAAAACAGCTCTCAATCAAAAAGCTTGCTTTCAACCCCGGAATTGTCGGCGTGCTGATTGCGCTGATTCTGTTCGTCTGCAAAATCAATCTGCCCTACATAATCAGCCAGCCGATTGAATATCTATCCAATTTAAACACACCTCTGCCTATGCTTGTAATCGGATTTTATCTGTCGCAGGCAAACTTCAAAAAGGCATTCACTGATTTGGGAACGTACGCCGCAATGGCCGTAAGGCTCGTTGCTATTCCTGTTGCCGCCGCAGTTGTTATGTCACTGTTCGGAATTGATAAGACAATTATCGTGGCGTTCATAATCGCAAGCTCTGCACCGACTGCCGCTACAACTACAATGTTTGCGGCAAAGTACAACAGGGACGTTGAGCTTTCGGTGAGCACCGTTACTGCGACAACGCTTGTGTCAATTGTCACAATGCCGCTTGTCGTTGCGTTTTCTCAAATACTTTAAAGGAGAATCACTATGGCTAAAAGCTCAATGCAGAAGCAAAAGCTTTTGTATCTGCAAAAGATTATGCTCGAAAATACCGACGAAAATCACGCCCTTTCCGCAAGCGAAATCAAGCAGGCGCTTGAAGCCTACGGAATCAGAACCGAGCGCAAGAGTTTGTATGACGACTTGAAAATCCTCGAAACCTTCGGACTTGACATCTGCCGCACACGCAGTACAACCGTAAAATATTACGTAGGCAGCCGTGATTTTGAGATGCCCGAGCTTAAGCTCCTTGTGGATGCAATCCAGAGCTCAAAATTTATCACGCATAAAAAGAGCCTTACGCTTATCAAAAAGCTCGAGGGACTTGTCAGTGAAAACGATGGCAAACAGCTCCAGCGACAGGTTTACGTTTCAAACCGTGTAAAGAACGTCAACGAGAAAATCTACTACAATGTCGACACGCTCCACAACGCAATCGCACGTGAAAAGCAGGTCGCTTTTAAATACTGCAAGTGGGAAACCGACTTTGGCTCGGAAAAGAAAATCGTCAAGGTCGAGCGCAAAAACGGTGCTGTATATAAAGTGTCACCTTGGGCGCTTTGCTGGGACGACGAAAATTACTACCTCGTTGCCTACGACAGCGAGGCTCAGATGATTAAGCACTACCGGGTTGACAAAATGGAAGGAATTGAAATCACAAACGACGAGCGTGACGGAAGAAAAACCTTTGAAAAGTTTGACATTGCTGGCTACACAAAGAGTATTTTCTCAATGTTCGGCGGTGAGCAGGCAAGCGTAAAGCTGTCGGTTGACAACAGCCTTGTAGGCGTTATCGTTGACCGTTTCGGCTCGGACGTGATGATTATGCAGGAAAGCGAGTCAAGCTTTACGGTTAACGTTGACGTTATGCTTAGTCCTCAGTTTTATGCGTGGGTGTTCGGACTCGGCGGCAAGGTAAAGATTCTCTCACCGCAGAAAGCTGTTGACGAATACAAGGAAAGGCTGAGAGAAATTATTGCAACATATCAATAAAATGCAATTATTGTATGTTTCTGATTATTTATTGCGAAATAAGAAAGATTATTATTTACCAATATTTTATCAAAATTTTTACGTAAAAATCCATAATAAACCTTTAAAAACGGCATAAAAACTTGAATATTCTCAGAAAATGCCGATTAAAATAGGAATATCAAATTTTTTATTATTTTTAAAATCATCTATTATTTTTATGCGATTTTCCGTATTTTATTGACAATATATCAAAAAATATTTATTATAATTAGCATAAAGCAAGGCAAAATATCATTATTGTTTTTAATGGGTATGTAAATGAGGTGTTATTATGAGTTTTGATTTCTTGCGTTCTGCATCGACTTCGAATTCTACGTTCAGAGTTGTTTGCGGTGAAATGGTATTGGATGATAGATGGAATGTGCATAGTGAGGTTGCTATTGCGCTTGTAAGAACAGGCTCGATGACGCTTGAAACTACCACTAATTCATACATCCTTAATCAGGGCGATATTTACTTTATTTCTCCGAATCAGAAGTACAGAGTAGCTGAAAACCACAACGCTGTTGTTGACGTTATCCTGCTTAACCTTTCAAATCCTGCTTCCGTTACGCAGGAGTATATTCCGCAGAGCCTTATCAGAGGGCTGACAACAGGCAACTGCACTCACTTTGCAAAGGTTACTCCCGAGGATGCATTCTATGCTGAAATGCTTGACGATTTAAGAGCTGTTACAAAGGCTGAAAATGAAAAGTTTGAGTTTTTCCAGCTTCTTGTTCACGGTAAAATGTACGAGATTTTCTACATTTTCTTTGCAAACAAGTATATTGAAATTCTCGATGTTGAAACTCAGGGAAAAAAGTACCGTGCACTGCGCAGAATTACAGAGTATATCAACGAAAACTTCTGCGAGAACATTTCGCTCGACACAATTGCCCAGACAACCGGTCTAAGCCGTTATTACGTTTCGCACCTTTTCAAGGAGCTTATGAACACCACTTTTGTAAACTACGTAAACGAGCTTCGCCTTACCCGTGCGGCTATGCTGCTCACAACAACCGATACTCCGATTATTGAGATTGCAGGAATGTCGGGTTTTAACAACATTTCAAACTTTAACAGAGCGTTTAAAATGTATTACGACACAACTCCGTCAAAGTATAGAAAAACAGAACGTCAGTCTTATTGAGAAATACCACCGATTAATGCCGATGCAGTTTGCGTCGGCATTTTGTTTTACAAGGGTGTAAGTTAAACCATAATTTTTTAGTCCGTTATATAAGTCGGATATGATATAAAACTCG
>JBJFHX010000140.1:0-2640 GCA_051893995.1 Ruminococcus sp. | reverse complement strand
CCGATTATATGATAAATTAATTAACCATCAAACATTTCCGTAGGGGACGGGTTCCTACACGTCCCATTCACAAAAATTGCGTTGCAATTTTTGTGTGGACACGGCACGCCGTGTCCGTACGTCAACGTGGCTATTATTACACCGCTAAATTATGGTTTACATTGTCAACCAAAATGAAATATTCGGTTGACAAATCAAAGATAAGTGTGTATTATTATTTCATAAACCGATTCGGAGGTATGAAAATGAATAATACTAAAAAACGCTTTACGATTTATCAGCTTGCAACCTGTGCTTTAATGGCGGCTCTTATGTGCGTGCTCGGGCCTATGTCAGTTCCGATTGGTCCGATTCCCGTATCTCTTACAAATTTTGTAATTTACCTTGCCGTATATCTTCTCGGTATGAAGGGCGCAACGGCAAGCTACCTTATCTATCTGCTTATCGGCGCCGCAGGAATGGGCGTATTTTCCGGCTACGAGGGCGGAATAGGCAAGCTCGCAGGTCCGACAGGCGGTTATCTTATCGGCTTTATTCTTATGGTGCTTATCTGCGGCTTTGTTATGGAAAAATCACATTCAAACGCCGTAATTACTATTATCGGTATGATTGGTGCAACGCTCGTTGCCTATCTGTTCGGTACGGTGTGGTTTGTTCTTCAGATGCAGTGTGACGTATGGTACGCACTCACCGTCTGCGTCTTCCCGTTCATTCCCTTTGACATAGCAAAGATTCTTATTGCAACCGCATTGGGCAAGGCACTCCGAACGGTGTTAATCAAGTCACATCTTCTGCCCGAGCAGAAATAAGGAGGCTTTTCAATGGATATGACTACACTCGCTGACGAGATTATCGCAGGCAGGCGCATAAGCCGTCAGGACAATCTGAATATGTTTCTCACCTGCGACTTGAAGGAGCTTTTAAAGGGTGCAGACCGAATCCGTGAGCATTTTGTCGGCGACAAGGTTGACCTTTGCTCAATAATCAACGGTCGGAGCGGAAAATGCCCCGAGGACTGCAAGTACTGTGCGCAGTCTGCACACAACCATACAAGCTGTGAAATATATGACTTTCTTTCCGAAGAAAAGATTGTAGACGCCTGTAAGCTGAACGAAAGCGAAGGTGTAGACCGATTTTCAATCGTCACATCGGGACGTGCACTCAGCGGTGAAGAGTTTGAAAAGGCAATTCACGCCTATGAAACTATGCACTCGGAATGTAAGATTGACTTGTGTGCGTCAATGGGCTTTCTCAGCGCAGAACAGCTCCACAGGCTTCACGAGGCAGGCGTGACGAGCTATCATCACAATATTGAAACATCAAAACGTAATTTTCCGAACATCTGCACCACGCACACCTATGAGCAGAAAATTGAAACCTTAAGGCTCGTCAAGGAGGAAGGAATGTGCGCCTGCTCGGGCGGCATAATCGGAATGGGCGAAACGTGGGAGGACAGGCTTGATATGGCAATAAGCCTTGCAGAACTTGGCATTGATTCAATCCCGATTAATGCGCTTATGCCGATTGAGGGCACACCGCTTGAAAATCAGCCTCAGCTTACCGAAGATGAAATCTTAAGAACGATTGCGTTCTTCCGATACATAAATCCCGAGGCAAATATCCGCCTTGCGGCAGGACGGGCACTGCTGACAAATGACGGCGAGCTTGCCTTTCAGTCGGGTGCGTCTGCCACCATTACGGGCAATATGCTGACTACAGCTGCGTGTGCAACTATCCGCAGTGACAAACAAATGCTGAAAAACCTCGGACGTGACGTAACACCCGACTACCTCAGAGGTGAAGAATAAATTATACATATATATAGAAAAGCAAGGTCAGGCAGAAATCTCTGACCTTGCTTTTTATTTATGCGTGTTAATCGCCCGATAAAAAACAAGTACCTGCAATTTGCAAGTGCTTTGGTTGTCAACTGATTATCAGAAAGCCTGTTGATTGCTTTCTCCGATAATTCCGCTAAAAGAACAACTGCATTTTTAATCAAGCATCGTCTTTGCAATTAAATCAACATCATATTTCTCACCGGATTCGCACGTAAAAAAGCCGATGTGAATCTGTATTTTGTCATCATACAGTCCTGTCGGAGTGACTTTGAAAAACTCACAGAATTTTCTGAATCTTTCGAGTTTATTTACAGTTTCAACCTCAACATCTCTGTCAACAAAAGCGTAAAGGGCTAAATGATGATTTTTTGCAAGCATCCTGATGAAATCATAAAGTAAAAAATCGACATCTTCTTTTGTACAATCAATCGTTATTGTGTCGAATTCAACCTCACACGCAAAGAGCTCCAGAACATAATCGAAGCAACTCTTGAATTTTTCATCATTAGTTTTTTTCTTAACACTGTCAATATATTCATATATACGACTCGTCACTTTGCCGATATTTGTTTTTTCAATCCTCATAATAGACCTCCTATAAAACCTTATTAAACTTAAGAGATAGCGGTTTCGCTTTCAGTACCTCTATATTACTGCTAAATAAATATTTAATTTTAAAAAGGGGGGTTATTATTTTCTGATTATCCCTGTTACTCAGCTCTGAATTCAGGCTTAATTAATGATATAAACCATAATTTGTCGAGTGCCTCGACGGGCAAATCGAGTGGAAAAGTCGGCT
>JBJFHX010000139.1:0-2695 GCA_051893995.1 Ruminococcus sp. | reverse complement strand
CGACCTGCTGATTACAAATCAGCTGCTCTACCAACTGAGCTACACCAGCGAATCTCTGTAATTTCGAGTGCTTTAATAATATATCATAACAAAATGACTTTGTCAACACTTTTTTTGATAATTTTTTAAACTTTTTTCTTTATTCAGTGCAAGTCCCGATAAAAACTGACTTTATAACAAAACCAAATAGGAATATTATTTTTTCTGCGGCAAATAATATCCTTATATGAAAAATTTCAAAATTAAGGACGGTATTATGGATTACGCAAACAACCCCAAAAGCTTTCAGAATAAATACAAATCTAAAAAATCCAACGGCTTTTCTTTTTATCAGAAAATATTTTTCCTCTACTTTCTTAATCTCGTAGACTGGTTTTGTACTCAGGCACTCCTTGCAAGCGGTAAATTTTATGAGGCTAACCCCATTATGCAGCCGGTTTTAGGCAACTTTTGGGCAGCGTTACTCATAAAAGCTATACTTCCGCTTGTATTAATTATAATCTGCTCTATAGTCTACAAGCTTATGGGAGTTGAGGAAGGATTTTTCACAAATCTTTTGCTCTATGTCGGAACAGGCGCTTATGCCCTCGTCAACCTCTGGCATATTTTCAATTTTGTATTGCTCTTTTCAAGTTTTTAATGTAAAATAGTAAGGATGATTTGAAAAGGGGTGACTTTATGCCTGCGTTATCCGTGCGCAATCTTACAATGACATTTATTGAGCGAAATCTTTTCACCGATGTTTCGTTCGACATTGAAAACAACGACAAGGTCGGCTTTATCGGCGCAAACGGCGTTGGCAAGACTACCCTTTTTAAAATTCTCAACGGCGAAATCTCTCCCACCTCGGGAACTGTCGCTTTTGAAAAGAACACACGTGTGGGCTATATGGAACAGCACGCCTGCAACAACCCGAGAATTGACGTTTACAGCGAGCTGTTGTCGGTTTTCGACTACCTCGCCGATATGGAAAAGGAAATTTCAGCCGTCACAAATGATATTGACAATAAAAACGGCGACCTCAATAAACTAGTTGAAAAGCAGACGCACCTGATTGAAAGCTTTGAAAACCTCGGCGGTCTTACATACAAAAGCCGCACACGCTCGGCTCTTCTGGGGCTCGGCTTTAAGGAGTCCGACTTTACAATGCCCGTCGGAAGTTTAAGCGGAGGTCAGCGTTCAAAGCTCTGCCTTGCAAAGCTGTTGCTTTCGCAGAGCAATATGCTTTTACTTGACGAGCCGACAAACCACCTTGACATAGGCTCGGTAAACTGGCTTGAGGGCTTTTTGCGTGACTTCAAGGGTGCAATGATAATCATCAGCCACGACCGTTATTTTCTTGACAAGGTAACAAACAAGACAATTGAACTTGAGCACAACCGCACAATGTGCTACAAGGGCGCATATTCTGAATTTATTGAAAAGAAAAAGGCGTACAACGAGTCGCTGAAAAACAAGTACGAGAACGATATTAAGGAAATCAAGCGCATTGAGGGCATTGTCGAACAGCAAAAACGCTGGGGACGTGAGCACAACTTCATTACTGCGGCGAGCAAGCAAAAGGAAGCCGACAGAATAAAGGCTCAGCTTGTCACTCCCGACAGCGAGCTTGAAACAATGCATATGCGCTTTGAGCCTAAGTGCGAAAGCGGAAACGACGTGCTGATTTGCAGAGGTCTTGCAAAATCATTCGGCGAAAAGCACTTATTTAAAAAAGTTGACATACATATCCGAAAGGGCGAAAGAGTTTTCATTCTCGGATCAAACGGCTGCGGCAAGACAACGCTTTTTAAGATTCTCACGGGCAAATGTCCTCAGGACAGCGGAGAATACGACTACGGTGCAAATGTTCAGGTCGGATATTTTGACCAGATGCAGCAAAATCTTGATTTGAGCAAGACGGCGATTGACGAGGTGTGGGACACATTCCCCAATATGACGCAGACGGAAGTGCGAAGTGCAATGGCGTCGTTTTTGTTCAGGGGTGATGAGGTTTTCAAGCCTCTTTCAAAGATGAGCGGCGGCGAAAGAGCGAGGATTTCACTTCTGAAACTTATGCTCAGGGGCGGCAACTTTCTGCTTCTTGACGAGCCGACAAACCACCTTGACTCTTCCTCTCGTGAGGAGCTTGAAAACACGCTCAAGGAGTACGGCGGAACGCTGTTGATTATCAGCCACGACAGATATTTTATAAACAAGCTTGCCGACCGTGTGCTTGTTATGACGCCCGACGGCGTGACGGAGTACCTCGGCAACTACGATTATTATCTTGAAAGAACAAAGTCGGAAATCGGTGAAAGCAAATCCGAGAAAGCGACTGTTAATAAAGAAAAGCCGCAGAACGACTACTTCTTGCAAAAGCAAAGGCAGAGCGAGGAAAGAAAGCGTAAAACAAGGCTCAGCAAGGCAGAAGCCGAGATTGAAAGGCTTGACGGAGAAATTGAAAAAACGCAGGCATTGCTTTCAAGCGATGAGGTTGTTGCTGATTACGAAAAGCTCATTGAACTTACAAATAAACTTGAACAGCTACAGCAGGAGCAGGAGGAACAGTATGTAATCTGGGAAGAGCTTTCGGAGTAAGAAAACGACTTGATATGTTGACAGAAAAATAGTATAATATATTTAGACAATTCCATTTAATAAGCTAAACTATAATTTTTTAGTCCGTTATATAAGTCGGATATGATATAAAACT
>JBJFHX010000138.1:0-11124 GCA_051893995.1 Ruminococcus sp. | reverse complement strand
AAACAAACTTATCCATACAACACGCACTATTACAAATTCGGAGCGTAGCGACCCTTAATTGTTAATTTTTAATTGTTAATTGTCAATTAAATTATAGTTTAGTATGCCGCAAGCAGGGGCGAAACGCCCTGAGGAGTGTTCTTCTCGCTTTCGTCCATAAAGCCGATTGCTTTTCCGCAGCCCATAATTACGCAGTCAGCACTGCTTTTGTGTACCCTTACACGCAGTTTGGTTGCTTCGCTTACAAGTTGTGCAAAGCCGCCGAGCTTTGCAAGACCGCCCGAAAGAATAATACCGTCTGTGTAAATATCGCCTGTAAGCTCGGGCGGAGTTTTTTCAAGCACATCTCTTATTGCGTTTACAATTTCAAGCGCAATTTCCTCAATTGCTTCCTTGATTTCCTCTGAACGAACCTCAACAAATTTCGGCATACCGCTTACGGCGTCCCTGCCTTTTACTTTGAATGTCTTTTGCTCGGCAGGCACTTTAACGCAGCCGATTGCTTTTTTGCAGCTTTCAGCCATATTTGTGCCGATAATGAGGTTGTATTTCTTCCTGATGTATTTTACGATTTCCTCGTCCATTGCACAGCCTGCGTGCTTGACCGTTTTTGAAACGGAGATTCCGCCGAGCGACAAAACGGCAATATCAGCCGTTCCGCTTCCGATGTCTGCTATCAGCACTCCGTGAGGACTTGTTATGTCGATTCCGCAGCCAAGTGCGGCGGCTTTGGGACTTTCAATAAGGAAAACTTTTCTTACACCGAAT
Organism: Ruminococcus sp.; assembly: GCA_051893995.1. Classification (GTDB taxonomy): domain Bacteria; phylum Bacillota; class Clostridia; order Oscillospirales; family Acutalibacteraceae; genus Ruminococcoides. Next base: position 10,356 of record JBJFHX010000138.1, on the reverse strand, counting down.
GAGCTGACTGCATTTACTACAGCCCGCTTTTCAACCTCGGTAACGTCACAGGGAACGGCGGTGATAACCCTCGGCATAACTACCTTTACAGAGCAGACCTCCTTAAGCAGAATTGAAACCATATCTTCAACAAGCTCCGAACGTGCGATTACTCCGCCGTCAAGAGGATGAACAGCCTTGATTCCTACAGGAGTTTTTCCAATCATCGTATACGCTTCGTCGCCGACAGCGTATATTTCGTCAGTATCAATGTCATAGGTGACAACGCTTGCCTCGTCAAGCACCTTGCCTTTATTTTCAATAAAAACCCTTGTTCTGTCAGAACCGAGGTCAATTGCTATATCCATAAAATCACTCCGTATTTTTATTCAATAAGCATTATATAATAGTTTTATATGTATTTCAAGAGCCGTCAATTCATAATCACCGAGCACAAAACGGCGCAGTTGACCGAATTGCAGCCGCTTTTTATGAGCGTTCCTGCACATTCTCCGAGCGTGTTGCCTGTTGTAATTATGTCGTCAATAATCAGGATATTTTTATCCGTTACAAGCTCCTTGTCGATTGTCCGATAAACACCCCTGACATTTTTTGCTCTTTCACTTGCTTTTATGCTGTGCTGTTCACGGTTTTCCCTGAACTTTTCAAGCGTATCAAAATACGGAATGTTCATAATCTTTGCACATTCCTTTGCAAGCAGCTCAGCCTGATTGTAACCTCTTTCAATAAGACGTTTTTTGTGCATCGGTACGCAGGTGATTAAATCAAAATTAACGCCCGGATAGCTTTCAAGAATACTCTGCACCATAGGGAACGCAAGCTGTTTTGCATATCCGCCCTTGTTGCCGAATTTGAATTTCTTCACCGCCTTTTTGAAAATTCCGTCATAAGGAAAGGGTGAGGTACATTTGTATCCTCCGACAGCGTATTTAATAATCGCAGGGGAGGGAAACTTCTTTTTACAGTCCTCGCAGGCATATTCTGTTTTGGAAATTACCGTTTCGCAGTACGGACACCTTACGGGGAATAAAATGTCCTTTACGCTGTCTTTCAGTTTATCAATAAAGTCCGTCATCACGCAGTAAAAATTCCTTTAGTCCGCTGTAACGCTTTGTACGGCGGTTATTGTTTACCATATATTCAACGGTGTAGGGGTTGCCGACGAGTATGAGCGTTTTCTTTGCCCTTGTAACGGCGGTGTAGAGCAGATTTCTGTAATAAAGCTGAGGCGGGCCCTGAAACATAGGGATAATTACGGCGTCAAATTCATTTCCCTGACTTTTGTGCACAGTTACGGCATATGCAAAGTCGAGGTCGGACGCACTCTCATATGTATATGCGGCGGTCTTGTCATAAAAACTGATTTTGATGATTTTTACCTTTTTGTCAATCTTTTCTATTATGCCTATATCGCCGTTGAAAATACCCTCGCCTGTTTCACCGTTGTCCTTGAACCAGCGGATGTCGTAGTTGTTCTTAATCTGCATAACCTTGTCGCCTGTGCGAAAGGTTTTTGAGCCTATGGTGACCTCCTGCTTGTCGTCACTCTTTGGATTCAGTGCGTTCTGTAGCCTGAAATTAAGCTCTGCCGTACCTAACTCGCCTTTCTTTGAGGGGGATAGCACCTGAATGTTGTCAAAGGCAGAGTAACCGTAGGCTTTTGGAAGTCGGTTTGTGCACAAATCAATTATAACATTTGTGACATCTGTTTTATTGTTCCTTTGAAGAAAAAAGAAATCTTTGTCGGTCTGACTCAGAACAGGCATTTCACCATTGACAATCTTGTGAGCGTTGGTGACAATAAGGCTCTGCTGAGCCTGCCTGAAAATTTCGTTCAGCCTTACAACGGGGATAATTCCGCTTTCAATAAGGTCGCCGAGGACATTTCCCGGACCGACAGACGGAAGCTGGTCGGAGTCGCCTACAAGCACAAGCCTGCAACCGATGGGGAGAGCACGCATTACGCTTTCAAAAATAAAGGTATCAACCATAGAAACCTCGTCAACAATCAGTGCGTCACACTTGAGCTGATTTCGCTCGTTTTTGTTGAAAACAGGGTTGTCGTGCTTGTCCCAGCTCACTTCAAGCAGACGGTGCAGAGTTTTTGCTTCATCTCCCGTAAGCTCGCTCATTCGCTGTGCCGCACGTCCCGTAGGAGCAGAAAGCAATACCTTTTTACCATTGTTCTTGAGTATCTTGATTATAGCGTTCAGGGTTGTCGTTTTACCTGTTCCGGGACCTCCTGTAAGCACAAGCATACCCTCGGTCAGTGCGGAATTTATCGCCTGTTTCTGCAAATCGGCATAGGTGATGCCGTCGGTTTTTTCGCAGTTTTCAATTTCCCTGTCAATGTTTTTGATTTTTTCGGCAGGAAATTTCAGCAACATTTTTATCCTTGAAGAAACGTACATTTCGCTAAGGTGAAGCTGAGGAGTGAACACAAATTCAGTTTCATCAAACGTTTCACCAATCAGCGAGCGGTCAAAAAGCATTTCTTCCATACGCTCTTTTATAGTGTCAACGCCGACATTTAAAAAATCGGCTGAGATAGCAATCAGCTTTTCCTTGGGCAGACAGGTGTGACCGTTGCGCTCGTTGTGGCGCAGAATATATGTAATCCCCGCACGAAGTCTTACTACGCTTTCGGGCTCAAGTTTTTCCTTTTTTGCAATAAAGTCTGCACTTTCAAACGTTACTCCAAAGTCGCCCTGACAAAGAATATACGGGTTTTCCCTGATTCTGTCAACGCATCCTGCACCCAAAGCATTGTAAATTTTTACAGCCGAGGTGTTAGAAATTCCGTACTCGCCGAGGTAGAGCATAAGCGTTCTCACGCCTGTATTTGTCTTTAGCTGATTTGAAAAATCAAGCGCCTTGCTTTTTGAAATTCCCTTGATTAAGGCAACTCTTTCGGGCTGAGTTTCCATAACGTCAAGGGTTGCCTCGCCGAATTCCGAAACAAGCCGTTGCGCAGTTGCCGCACCTATGCCTTTGATTGCACCCGAAGAAAGATAACGCAGAATATCGGCACTTTCGGTAGGACGGCAGATTTCGCATATCTGAGCGGAAAACTGCTTGCCGTAGTTGCGGTGATTAGTGTAAACTCCAGTTAGCTTTACGGTGTCACCAACGTTTGCCTGCGGCATAATTCCGACAGCGGTTATGTAATCGTCACTGTCGGAAATTTCAATAACGGTGTAGCCGTTTTCTTCATTTCTGTAAACAATATTTTCAACAGCTCCTTCGAGCTGGAGCAGATTTTCGTTATCCATAAAAATCTTCCTTAAAATAAAAAATTCTATATTAAAACTTACAGTTGATAATTAAAGCAAAATCCTATATAATAAAAGGAGTTAAATAAAGCAAAAGCTTTGGAGGTTATAGCAATGGAATTTGTTGCAAATGAGGGTAAGAACGTAGAAATTACCGTAAACGGCACTACATATATGCGCCACGCAATTAAAACGCATTTTGTAAAGCAGGGCGAGGATTATATTGAAATTTTCAAAAAGTACGTTTCTCCGCTTTATCAGGAGGGCGATATTGTTTCGTCAAGTGAAAAAATTATCGCACTCTGCCAGAACAGAGTTGTAAAGCGTGAGGATTTAAAAATCGGTTTCTGGGCAAAGTTTCTTTCGAAATTTGCCTCACACCCCGACACCGGCGTCGGCGTTGGCGAAACAATTAAGATGCAGTACGCAATTACAAAAGCAGGTCTGCCTAAGGTTTTATGGGCAAGCTTTGCAGGCGGAGTCTGCAAGCTGTTCGGCAAGAAGGGCGTTTTCTATGAAATCGTCGGAAAGGACGTTGCTGGACTTGACGGCTTTTACGACCACGTATGGAGTGAATACCGTGACATCGGCATTGAAAATCCCGAAAATCCGTCGGGCGTTTGCGATGAAATAAAAGAAAAGCTCGGTATGAGCTGTATGATAGTTGACGCTAACGATCTGGGACAGGAAATTCTCGGTTATTCCTCCGACATAACCCTCTCGGAAGAGGAGCTCCTTGGACTTATTGCCGACAACCCCTGCGGTCAGGGACAGCAGACAACCCCGATTATCCTTATCCGCAAAAAGCAATAATTTAATCTTAGCTTATATTGACATACGATTTTGAATAATATATAATAAGATTACAGGGAAAACCGTTTAAAGCGGTTAGCCTTTTAGAAATTGTTGATTAAAAAATAATCGTCCATTTGCTTGCGAGGCTGTAGGGCGGTTATTTTTTTATGTATTTAACGAGCTGAGTCATAGCTACTAATAATATAATAAGCAAAACTACTTCAGTCATCCGTATCACCCCCAATCTTTATGGGAGTGCCAACCGCCTTAACTTCCCTGCAATCTCAAATCAATTTTATCACAGCACATAAAATAAATCAATCTCATAAAATAAAACTGCCCTGAAAATTGCTTTCGGGGCAGTTTTTTGCTGATTTAAAAATTTTTACGTTATAAGGAATTGCTCCGAAACGGTCGGGCAAAATAGTCTTTGTTTTATCAACCTATCTGCCCGAATAGCGTGTTTAGACACCCGACTTCATCATTTCTAAAAATTCATTTTTGCTCATAAGCTTTGCAAAGCCATATTCCTCGCAGACTTTTTCACAAATCTGCCTTGTTTCAACGTCCATATCACAGTCGAGGCAGATTACATAATCGTGCTTGCCCCGGCTTACCCATCTGACCTTTGCAACAGCGCTTCGCAGAATAAGCTCGGCGTCGTCGCACTTACCGTTTATCGGTGTGACAAACATCACCGAATTGTCGTTTTTGTATCTGAACAGAAAGCACGTCAGGTCACGCACAACCGAAATAACGCCGATTACGGCAAAAACAACCAGAATGACAGCTGACAGAACATCCATATGCAATTCACCTCAATACATTTTATTATAAATTTTGAAATCGGTGCGTATAATTTGACTAAAGCTATGTAAAATAATAGGGACAGCACCGTGCAAGTATGTGCGGTATTGTCAAGCGGAAATACCGCACAAATTTTTATGAGGTGAAGAAAAATGACAGACAATTCATATGCAAATCAGAGCATTGCCTGCACCGTAACAAACTGCAAAAATCACAACAGCACAAAGAACTTCTGCTCGCTTGAGTCTATCAAGGTAGGCACACACGAGGCAAACCCGACGGTTTGTCAGTGCACAGACTGCCAGAGCTTTGTGGCAAAAAGCGGCTGTCAGTGATTTTACGGAGTCGGAAGATATTTCTGACTTTCAGTCCGAGCAATTCTCGGACTGCCAAGGTACCCTCAACCGCAAAGGTTGGGGGCGCTTTGATATTTACTTAACGGAGGAAATTTGTTTGAGCAGAATAATTATTTCAACCGAAAGCGGCTCTGACCTGCCGTGGAAAATAAGCGTTCCGAACTGCATTGAAATACTGCCTATGCACGTGACATTCGGCAGAAAAATGTTTTACGACGGTGAGTTTGACGTTGCTCAGGCAGAGCAATTTTTTAAAGAATCCAACAAACTTCCCGTAACCTCTGCACCGAATCTCGGCGAATATTCAGCGCATTTCAGGAAAATCTTCCGGAAATATCCTGATTGCAGGATAATCCATATTGCCTATTCCTCAAAGCTTTCGGTGTCTTATCAGAACGCCGTCATTGCCTCAAAGGAGTTTCCGCCTTCAAGATTGCAGGTGATAGATTCCCTAAGCGGCTCAATAGGTGCAGGTGCGCTGATAATTAAGGCTTGTGAAATTGTCGGCAGACTGGTCAAAAATCACTCGCTCAACGAGTGCGTTTCAATCATTTGCAGTCAGAGAAAAAACGTGTGCTGTTCGTTTGTTCCCGACAGCCTTGATTACCTGAAAGCAGGCGGAAGAATATCGGGAATTGCGCATTTAGGAGCGTCAATGCTGAACATAAAGCCGTGTATTTCAATAGAAAACGGTGTGCTTGAAAGCGGCAAAAAGTACAGAGGAAGCCTTTACAGAATTGCAGACAGCCTGCTTACGGATTTTGTAAACAAAAATAAGCCGTCAAAGGATTTTATCGTAATCGGCTACGGCTACAAAATAAACAAGGGACTTTTGTTTTCGCTTAAACGTCAGGCGCACAGAATGGGTTTTAAAAAATCGTGGTGCTTTCAGATAGGCAGTGCAGTAACGGCGCATACGGGTGGGGAATGTATAGGATTTGCGGCTGTTCGTTAAGAAAATTAAAAGACTGTCATAGAGCTTTTGCTTTACGACAGTCTTATTTTATGCTTCGGTAAATGATTTTTCTATATGCATAACAGGGATTAACTTCGGGTCTATTGTACGGATTTTTTCTTTTGCAGTCTTTCGGATTTCATCTTCACTCTGCTTGAATCCGTGCGGCACAACAAGGTCAAAGATTACGTTTGTGTGCGTGTCGCCCTTTACTACTCTGAAATCGTGAATTGAAAATCTGCTGTCATCATCACACAATGCCCTGCAAACCTTATCTTTCAGATTGAGAGTATACTCGTCATCTGTAGCAATCGGGTCCATATGGATTGTAGCCATACAGTTGAACTTTCTCTCAAGCGTTTTTTCAATCAAATCAATCGAATCGTGAGCTTTTAGTATATCCTCGTTGCTCGGAATTTCTGCGTGGAGTGATATGATGCATCTTCCCGGACCGTAATCGTGAACAATCAAATCGTGGATTCCCACAATCATATCGTCTTGCATTACTGTGTCCTTGATATCGCTTACAAATTCAGCGTCGGGAGGATTGCCGAGCAGGGGAGAAAGGCTTTCCTTAAACGTGCTCACACCCGTAAACAGAATGAATATTGCAACAGCCGCACCGAGGTAGCCGTCAATCATAAGTCCCGTAAGGTTTGAAATCACAAGACCGATAAGTACGATTGTTGTTGCAACGCAGTCGGTCAGCGAGTCAAGGGAGGTTGCCTTCAGTGCAGATGAATTAATTTTTCTTGAAAGAATTTTGTTAAAGAAGTACATCCATAGCTTGACTGCAACAGAAGCAATAAGAATACAGGCAGAAACAAGCGTTATTTCGGTTGAGGAGTCGGGAGAAATAATTTTGCCGATTGAGCTTTTCAGAAGCTCGATTCCGACAAGCAGAATTACAACCGAAATTCCCAGTCCTGCAACGTATTCGTATCTTCCGTGACCGAAAGGGTGTTCCTTGTCGGCAGGACGGCTTGCAAGCTTGAAGCCGAGGAATGTTACAACCGAGCTTCCTGCGTCGGAAAGGTTGTTGAATGCGTCGGCAACTACGGAAATTGATGCCGACACAATGCCTGCCGTCAGTTTGGCGGCAAAAAGGCACAGATTAAGGAAGATTCCCACAATTCCCGACATATTGCCGTATGCGGCACGTACCTCGGGATTTTTAGTATCGTCGCTGTTTTTTACAAACAGCCTTGTAAGTAGCTTTATCAAAACAAACACCGCTTATTATAGATTTTTAAGACATATTACCATTATATGCCTGAAAGTTTTATGCTCTAATAAGCTATTTTAATCGGCATTTGTCGGTTAGTCAAGAACAACCGGCAATGAGGCGCATAATACAAACAGGGAATACAGGTCTGGTATTTTCAAAGCCTGTATTCCCGAATTTTTTGAAATAATTTACAATTTACTTTGTTTTTAGTAGTCTTGCGGCGTACAGTACGCAGGCAACGCTCACGCCTGTGTCTGCAATTACCGACATCCACATTGATGCAATGCCGAATGCCGCAAGGATAATTACAGCAGCTTTAATTGTGAGTGCAAAGACTATGTTTGTCCTGACGGTTCTCATAACTCTGCGTGACAGCTTAACTGCGTCGGGGAGCTTCACGAGGTTGCCCGAAGAAAGCACTGCGTCAGACGCTTCAATTGCCGCCTCACTGCCAAGTCCCATTGCAATTCCGCAGTCGCTTGCCGACAGTACGGGTGCGTCGTTGATTCCGTCGCCGACAAAGCAGACCGCCTTTGACTCAGTTTTGATTTCTTCCACCTTGTCAAGCTTGTCGCTCGGGAGAAGATTTGAGTAGCACTTGTCAAGACCGAGCTTTTCGCTTACTTTTTTTGCATTGCTCTTTGAGTCGCCCGTAAGCATTACGGTATTCTTAACACCGAGTTTTTTCAGCTTTGAAATAACCTCCTGCGATTCAGCTCGTACAGAATCGCTCACGCTCAATGCGCCTATAAGCTCACCGTCATATACTACAAAAACCGATGAGTTGTCTGCGAGATTTTTCTGCTCGTCACTTAGGATTTTAATTCCGCCACATTCAAGCCTTTTGCCGTTGTAAACTGCGCTTGTGCCGTGACCTGCCGATTCGCTGTAGCCGGAAAGCTGAGGAAGTTTCAGTCCCTCGGCTTTTTTCTTAATTGCAGTTGCAACGGGATGAACGGAATTTTTTTCGCAGGCGGCGGCAAGAGCGAGCACCTCGCTTTCAGCGTAAGCACCAAAGACTCTGATGCTTTCAACCTCAAGCTTGCCGCTTGTCAGCGTTCCGGTTTTGTCAAATACGAACGAATCAGCCTTTGCAAGAGCCTCAATGTATTTACCGCCCTTTATAAGAACGCCGATTTTGGAAGCCGCTCCGATTCCCGAATAGTAGGCGAGAGGAACGGAAATTACAATAGCGCAGGGGCAGGAGGCTACAAGACAAACAAGTGCTCTGTAAATCCACTCAGTAAATTCGCCAAGACCGAGCAGGGGAGGAATAAACGCAATTGCGGCGGCGATGATGATTACAATCGGTGTGTAGATTGACGCAAAGCGAGTAATCAGCTTTTCCTTTTGTCCTTTGCGAGCGGCGGCATCTTCAACAAGCTGTAAAATTCTCGATGCCGTGCTGTTGCCGTACTCCTTTGTAGTTCTGATTTCAATAAGTCCGTTTCCGTTGATTGCACCGCTCATTACTTCACTGCCGACCGATATGTCAACAGGCAGGCTTTCGCCCGTAAGTGCTGAGGTATCAAGCGTTGATTTCCCGCTTGTAACAACGCCGTCAAGCGGAAGTCTTTCATAGGGCTTTACAGTTATGATACTGCCTGTTTTTACGCTTTCGGCAGGAACAACGGTTTCAATTCCGTCCTTAACGATTGTAGCCGTGTCGGGGCGAATCTGCGCAAGCTTTTCAATATCTCTGCGTGATGCGTCAACGGCGATGTCCTCAATAAATTCACCGAGAGAAAAGAGGATTGTTACCATAGCCGCCTCAACAAATTCTCCAAGACAGAAAGCGGCTACAACCGCAACAGCAAGCAGTACGGTTTCGTCAATTTTCAGCCTGACTGCGTTTTTTATACCCTTCAGGAATATTTTATATCCCGAAAGCAACGTTGCCGCTACGCTTAAAATTAAGAGAATAACGGTTGAATATGTCTGATTTTCGGGCAGTACAAGGTGCAGAATAAACGCCGCGGCACCGAGAACGATTGCTATAATCAGCATTACGGTGTCTGCATTTACTTTGCCCGATTGCTTTTCTTTCGGCTTTTTACTGCTGTCAACTACGGTTACGCCATCCTCAATGCTGTCGCAAATCTGCTGAATCTGCAAAACAGAATCAGGATTTTCAGAGGAGAATGAAAGAATTTTCGTAGCAAAATTAAAGCTTACGTTTTCAAATCCCTGAGTGCTTGCAATTTTGCTTTCAATTTTTGATGCGCAGTGGGCGCAGTTGAGATTTTCGAGAGTGTAAGTATATTTTTTCATAAATCCTCCTTATTCGAGAACGTGGTCGAGTCCCATTTCAATTATTTTCTTAACGTGGTCGTCGTCCAGGCTATAGTAAATCTGCTTGCCCTCTCTGCGCACACGCACAAGCTTGTTCTGGCGCAGTACACGAAGCTGGTGGGAAATGGTGCTCTGCTCCATATTCAGAGCCTCGGCAATGCTTAAAACCGACATTTCGTTGTCGGAAATTGTGAACATAATTCTGATTCTCGTCGAGTCGCCGAAAACCTTAAAAAGGTCTGCAAGCTCAAACAGCACCTCAAGGTCGGGCATTTCGGTATGCTGAGCAGGTGTGATTTTATTCTCCATAAAGATTCCCCTTAATTTAAAATAGTTGAACATATGAATAAATGTTCATATATTAATATAAATATAACACCTATATTATTGTTTGTCAAGAGATATTTATAAATTTATTGTTTTATTTATAAATATTGCGATAAACTATAATTTGTTGAGAGTGAAGAGTGGAGTTAATGGTCGGTCGAGAGCCTCGACACGCAAATCTCCGAATTTGTAATAGTGCGTGTTGTTTGGATAAGTTTGCTTGCTGATATTATGTTGATATGTCGGCAACGTTTTGGGACGTCAGGGATGCCGTCCCCTACGGATATACAGGAAACGTTTGTATTACAGTCGTAGGGACACTCA
>JBJFHX010000137.1:0-2708 GCA_051893995.1 Ruminococcus sp. | reverse complement strand
ATATTATAATGAAAACGGTGAAGAGGTGGACGTTGAGTTACTTAACAATGACGTTAACATTGATGAAAGCCCTTTGCCATCAGAATATGATTTACGTGATTACAACAGGGTGACATCTGTAAAAAATCAGGGTGACGAGGGCTTGTGCTGGGATTTCGCTTCTATTGCTTCAATTGAGTCAAATATTCTTTCTCAAAGCGTGCTTTCGGCAAAAGAGGGTGACAATCCGTCGCAAACGCTGGACCTTTCAGAGAGAGGTCACACGTGGTATATTCACACAAACTTTGACGATGAAAGCTCACCGCTTTACGGCGACTATATGGAGGACCCTGCAAAGGGCAGCAACGGCGGTACGGCTGAAATTGTAGCGCAGGGACTTTGCGCAGGCTTTGGCACATATCCTGAAAGCCTTTTGCCCTATGAGCAGATTAATTCAGGCTGTCCCGAGGGACTCCGCTATTATTCGGACTACCGTCTGAAGGATTACAGCGAGCTTACTAATGATAATGCACTCATAAAGAAAACGATTATGGAAAAGGGTGCTGTGGCGATTAATTACAGTTGTTTTCAGGCAAACACATATATGGTTGACGGAATGCAGGCTTATTACGACAACGATAGCCCGATTGACGATATTTACGGTCAGGGACATCTTGTTGCGGTTGTAGGTTGGGACGACAGTTACAGCAGGGAGAATTTCAACCCTGAGATGCAGCCCGAAAATGACGGCGCGTGGCTCTGCAAAAACAGCTGGGGCCAGGAAAATTGCAGTACCGCTGACGGATATAAGGGCTATTTCTGGATGTCCTATGAAACGCCCCTTAGCACCGTTGCAAGCTTTGAAATGATGAGCGTTGATGAATTTGATAATATATATCAGCATCAGGTAACATCATTTGCAGGCTTTGATGTTGACTCAGCCGCAAACGTTTTTACAGCCGAGTCCGACGAGGTGCTAAAGCAGGTTTGTATACAGACGGTAGGTGCTTCCGACGTAAAAATTGAGATTTATAGGCTTAACAGTGGCTTCACCTCTCCTCAGGACGGAGAGCTTTTGTCAGGCTTTGACGCTTCTTTTGACTTTACGGGAATTCACACCGTTGATTGTCCTGAAAACATCAGACTAAGCGCCGGAGATACATTTTCGGTTGTCCTTATAAGCAAGTCAAACCTTTTTCTTAACTTCAAATCTGACAGCAATAACGAGGTTTCGGGCAGAAGTTATTGCGCTACAAACGGAGAAAGCTGGACAGATGTTGCCGACAACTGGGAATGCGGTTATGCCGCAATAAAGGTGTACACCTCTAATGACGGAAAAGTTAACAAAGCAGAGCTTGAAGAGCTTGTAAAGATAGGTGAAGAGCTTACTCCCGACGATGATGTAAGTGCAGAAATCCTTGAAGAGCTTAAAGAAAGTATTAATTCTGCAAAGGCGCTTCTTATCGATGAAAAGGCTACTCAAAACAGCATTGATAATGAATATTGCCTGCTGAAATGCAGTGTTGACAAGGTGAAGAATTTTACTTTCACCGTTAACAGCGTTGATGATTACTACAGGCTCATAGATAAAGTCGAAAATAATGGTGACAGCAATATAAATAAAATTATCCTCAATGCTGATCTGGACTTCGGCGGTAAAGAAATTCAGACGATTTTTATCAAAAATCAGTTTAGCGGAATATTTGACGGCAACGGACACAAGATGAGCAATTTTGTAATTAACTCAGGTGAAAATTATGATTCGGGCTTGTTCGGCGGACTTTACAAAGCAACAATTAAGAATTTAATTTTTGAAAATTGTTCGGTAACTGCCGGCGACTGCGCAACGCTGATTTCAAATTACTGCACTGACTCTGTAATTGAAAACTGCGAGATAAAAGATTGCAGGATTAAGGCAAACTCAGCCGCAATTATAGGTGCATATCTTTCTGAATGTAATTTTACAAATCTATGTATTACGAATTCAAAGGTTTACGCAGTTTATTCGGCAGGATTGTACTTTATAAACGGCTTTGAAACGGTAACCGAAAACTGTTCTGAAAACGGTGTGGAGCTTTATTCCGAAAATATGGTAGCAGACAGGAATATGACAGTTTCCCTCTTGTCATCAAGCGAAGGTTCAATACCGAGAATTAAACTGGCAGACGGCAAATGTACTGTTGAAAGCTTTATCGGAATAATCACCTCTGCCGAAGCTAACGGAAAACAGTTAAACTTTGACGGTAATGCCTATGTTGTTGATGAAACAAGCGGAGATATCTATCTTGATATAGTATGTGATATGTCCGACTGCGGAGATTACGGTGTTATGGGAGACCTGGAAACAGGAGAATTGTACCTGTATTCCTACAACGGCGATTCATCCGAAATGATAATACCTTCCACGATGTTCGGCAGGGAAATTACAGGCTTTTCCGAGTATTTTGGCTTAAATATAGTGCATTCCGACAAAATAACCTCAATAATAATTCCCGGAAAAATAAAGAGCATTTCAGAGAGTGCATTTACGGAGATGCCTGCACTTGAAAAGGTTGTTGTTGAAGAGGGAGTTGAAAAGATTGAGGGAGGAGCATTCAGCGAATGCTTTGAGCTTACGGACATAAAGCTCCCCGACAGTCTTGAATCAATCGGCAGCTATGCTTTCGGAAACTGCACTAAGCTTGAAAATATTGATTTCGGAAACTTACTTTGCGAAATCGGCGAAAGGG
>JBJFHX010000136.1:0-2722 GCA_051893995.1 Ruminococcus sp. | reverse complement strand
AATGGATAATATATCTATTATACTTAATCTTCACATAATTTTCAATACAAATTTCTACTTAATTTATTTACATAAAAACAAAAATATGATATGCTTTTAATAATTTAAAGGGCTTATGGATTTATTAATATGCATAAAATAAGGAAACGGAGAAATTAATATGAAAAGGATTACCTGCCTGCTTATAGTTTCTGCTATGCTGGTGTCCGCAGCATTGTGCGGATGTTCTGACGAAAACAACAGCAGCAGTTCAGGCTCTCAGGCTGCTACGGTAGCCACAGACACTACTGTTAAGACAACAGGAAATAAAATTCACATTAACGACAGTACTCTCGGTGAAATCTGGATTACCGAGCTTGACGGCGTACCTGTAAACAAGCTTGACAACAACGGTTTTACCGCTGATTCAAGCCTTAAATATTATAATGAAAACGGAAAATCCGCGTCAACAGAGGGAATTGACGTGTCCTCTTTCAGCGGTGACATTGACTGGAAAAAGGTAAAAGAGAGCGGAATTGACTTTGCTATGATAAGAGTAGGCGGCAGAGGCTACGGCGAAAGCGGCGAAATGTACACCGACGAAAGGGCACTTGAATACATAAACGGCGCAAAAGCAGAGGGTATCAGGGTAGGAGCTTACTTCTTCTCGCAGGCAATCAACACGGAAGAAGCAATTGAAGAAGCCGACTATATAAAAACAGTTCTCGGCGACATAAAGCTTGACTATCCCGTTGCTTATGACTGGGAAATCATCAAGGATGACGACGCAAGAACGGACAGCGTAAGTGCAAGTAAGGCTACCGAGTGCGCAAGAGCTTTCTGCGACAGAGTAAAGGAGCTTGGCTACACGCCTATTCTCTATTCTCCGAGCCGTGAGCTGTACTTCAAGTACGACCTGTCACGACTTGCAGATATAGACATATGGTACTGCGAATATGCAAACGTGCCCACATTCTATTATGAGTTTTCTATGTGGCAATATTCCGCAACGGGCACTATTGACGGAATCGAAGGTGCGGTAGATCTGAACGTCTGCTTTACAAACGTAGCCGATTATGACTGATTAAAAATAAAAGGACTGACATTATAATGAAAAGAATTGCAAGCTTTACCGTTAATCACAACACGTTAAATCCGGGAGTTTATATTTCACGTATTGACGGCGACATCACAACATACGATATGCGTTTTGTGAAGCCGAACACTCCCCCGTTTCTGCCGAATCCCGTTATGCACACCATCGAGCATCTGTTTGCGACCTATGCACGCAACAGCGAGTATGCAGACAACGTAATTTATTTCGGACCTATGGGGTGCAGGACAGGTTTTTATTTCCTCGTGAGAAATTTAACTCATCAGCAGGCACTTGACCTTATAAAGGAAACAGTTAAAAAGTGCAGTGAGCACGTCGGAGAAATTCCGGGAACAACGGCCATAGAGTGCGGAAATTACAAGGAACACGACAAAAACGGTGCTGTTTCTGCTTTAAAGGAATATTACTCTTTGTTGAAAGATTATGAAGTTAATAACTTAGAGTATAATTAATTTGAAGAAATATTGTGCATTTTGGCGGATATTCCCCTCAACCTTTGGTGAATTTTCTGTTAAAGGTTACGTTTTTTAATTCTCTTATTGCAAAATCGTTACAATTTGATATAATTAACTTGTTGAGTTTGTTACAAAAATGTAACGGTTAATGAGATAGGAGAAATTATTTTGAAGACAAAGTTCATTGGTTTGGAAGGTTTCAATGAAATAGAAAGTCTTTCAACAGAAAAGAAAAAAGCGACAAAATCCACTCAGCCGTCTGTCGCTTACAAAACAGTCAGATTTGTAAAAAGAGCGTCGGTATACTTTGCAAAATCAGCTTTCAAAAAGGTTTCCGAGGTTTCTGCTCGTTTTATCGGTAAAACTTCAGACAGAATTGCCGCTAAAGCAGCCAAAGCTAAAAAATCACCCTCGGTTCTCGACAGATGCTATAATGAAAACAGAAACGGCATAAATGGTGAATTCACAAGCTCGCTTAAGGATGCTGTTTCGGGAATTTCGGTTGTATCGGGCAGTAAAAAACACGCCCACAGTGCTCCTGCGTCAACCTACCGTGCGCATACTGTTCTTAAGAAAAGGGCTGTTCTTGCAGTTGTTGCCTGCGCATCGGCGATTATGCTTTCCTGCGTAACAGTGGCAAGCGCACTTGACGCTCCCGAAAACGTGACAAAGGTTATCACCTCTTCAACTACGGTTAAAACTGCTCCGTCAGATAACAATGACAACAGCGGTGAAGATACTGCCGTAAATTCAGGCGCAGTGTTCTCTGCAACAGCAGACGAGGCAACAAGCACTCTCGGTTCAGGCGCATACGCTTCAATTACAAAGGCGCTTATGAACGACAACATCGGCAACGGCTGTTCGGGACTTTACATTGACGGCAAGCTTATCGGTGCAACAAGCGAAACCGACGCACTTAACGCCGCTCTGGATAAGGTTCTTACCGACTACAAAGAGGGCTATGACGACGAAACAACAACAGAATTTGCAAATGACGTTGTTGTAAAGGGCGGAAGCTTTTCGCAGGACGAGATTATGACGGTTTCCGAAATTATGAGTGCCGCTGAGGGCAAGTTCTCGATTTCACTTTCAACCGATATTGTTTACACAAGAGAAATTGACTACGAAATAAAGACAGAGTATGACGATTCGCAGTCATCATCCTATAAAAAGG
>JBJFHX010000135.1:0-2756 GCA_051893995.1 Ruminococcus sp. | reverse complement strand
CCTACGTGGCGGAGAACTGTAAGCTCGTTCCAGTCAAAATAACCCTTGAGCGCAAGTGTTGCGTAAAGGCTGGGGCAGCAATGTCCCTTTGAAAGCACAAAGCGGTCTCTGTCCTCCCAGTCGGGCTGTTCGGGATTGACATTCATTTCCTTGAAATAAAGGTAAGTGAAGATATCAGCCGCCGAAAGCGAACCGCCGGGATGTCCCGATTTTGCGTGGTAAGTACCGAGAATTGCGCCCATTCTTGACTTTGCGGCAAGAATCTGAAGCTGCTTGATTTCTGAACTATCCATTAAATACATTCCTTTCAGAATAATGTCGTAAAAACGGTGTGCAGAGCACACAACTAATTTAATTATACACAATCTCAAACAAATTTCAACAATTTTTTCTCAAATACCGAAATAAAGACAAAATTAATGAATAACACGCTTGAAACAGGACAGATTTGTGATATAATTTTATTTATAATTATCCTTTTAATTAAAGTAAACCATAATTTAGATTAGTTTGGAGTGTGGAGAGTGGAGTTGTGGTCGAGTGGATAGGTTGTAAAAATTCAAAAGTTTAGTGCCCGAATTTATTTATATGCGGCGTTGCCGCAAGTGTGAATTTTCGTATTTTTTACAAATGTAGGGAACGGTCTTGACCGTTCCGTTTACCTATAGGTCAGATGTAGTCCTGCGGAACAGTCAAGACTGTTCCCTACACTCTATTACTAAACATTGTCGATATATCAAAAACTAGTTTAGCTAACAAACCTTTCCAAACAACACGCACTATTACAAATTCGGAGCGTAGCGACCCTCAATTCCGCATTACGCATTCCGAATTCCGCATTGAACTAAATTATCGTTTATCTTACAAACCAAGCTTTTAATTTCAGCTTTTTTAAAGGGATAGTTTTATTATTCATCACGGAGGAAATTTTATGCTTTTAACGGCTGATGTGGGAAACACTAATATAAAATTCGGAATTTATGACGGTGACGAGCTTAAATTCAAGCTCAGGGTTTCAACCGATACCGCCAAAACGAGCGACGAGTTTGCCGTTGAGCTGTACACCTTTTTTCAGATTTACGGCATCAGCGCAGACTGCATAGATTCCTCAATAATCAGCTCTGTTGTGCCTAAAATCACTTCTCCTCTGTCTGATGCAATCGAAACGGTTTCGGGGGTTAAGAGCCTTGTTGTCGGTCCGGGGGTGAGGTCGGGACTGAACATTAAAATTGACAATCCCGAAAAAACGGGTGCAGACATTGTTGCAGGCTGCGTCGGCGCATACGAAAAGTACGGCGGTCCGTTTATTGTGATTTTTATGGGCACTGCAACCGTAATCGGCTATGTTGACGAAAACAAGGCATATTACGGCGGTGCAATTGCTCCCGGTGTGGGAATTTCTCTTGACGCTCTCACAAGCAAGGGTGCATTGCTTTCCTCGGTTGATTTAAAGGAGCCGCCAAAGGTTATCTCTACAAATACAAGCGACTGTATCCGTTCGGGAATTATGTTCGGTACGGCGTGTATGCTTGACGGAATGATTGACCGCTTTTACGAGCAGGTGGGAAAGAAATGCAAGGTTATTGCAACGGGCGGCTTTGCTCCGCTTCTGACAAAGCTCTGCCGTCACGAAATTATTTTTGATGAAAACGTGATTTTAGACGGACTGAATTATATTTACAAAAAGAACAACCGGTGATGATTTATGCAGAAAAAAATTCTTGATATTTTGCTTAGTGCAGATGAATTTATATCGGGACAGGAGATTTCCGAAAAGCTCGGCGTTTCCCGTCAGGCTGTGTGGAAAGCAATAAACGCCTTAAAGGAAAAGGGCTATGAAATTCAGTCGGTCACAAACAGAGGCTACCGCCTTGTTTCTTCGCCCGATTACTTAAATGAAAGCAGTCTGAAAAGCCTTCTGCACAATAATATAATCGGCAAAAATCTGATTGTGCTCGACAGTGTTGATTCTACAAACGATTACCTTAAAAAGCTCGGCAACGAGGGGTGCGAAACCGGTACGGTCGTTGCTGCAAGGGAGCAGACAAAGGGCAAGGGCAGGCTCGGCAGAACGTGGCAGACCAAAAAAGACGACGGTATTGCGTTTTCTGTGCTTTTGCGCCCGAATGTTGCGCCGAGCGAGGTTTCGGCAATTACTCCGCTTGCAGGACTTGCTGTGTGCAAGGCAATCAGGGAATACACAAAGCTCGACTGCGTTATCAAGTGGCCCAACGACATCATAGTCGGCAGGAAAAAGCTTGTCGGAATTCTTACCGAGATGAGCGCAGAATTTGACGCCGTTGAGTACGTTATTACGGGAATCGGAATCAACGTTGACCACACCTCATTCCCCGAGGAAATCGCATTCAAGGCAACGTCGCTGTTGCTTGAAACAGGCAGGCATATCGACAAAAATGAGTTTCTTGCCTGCGTGCTTAGTCACATTGAAAACGAGTTTGTCAAAAACAACCTCGAGCTTACTCCGACTGCGCTGTCGGAATATACCGATTTGTGCGCAACGGTGGGCAGGAGCGTGACTTTTCAGCGGGGAACACGCAGAATCAGCGGAATGGCTGTGGGTGTTTCTGAACACGGCGAGCTTAAAGTGATGATGTCAGACGGCACAATCTGCCTTGTAAATTCGGGCGAAGTGACCGTTCAGGGGATATATTGAGGATTTTTTATCTGGTAAGCTAAACTATAATTTGTCGTTGGAATTTATAGCAACGTTGACGTAGGGACACTCACTCCGTGTC
>JBJFHX010000134.1:0-11338 GCA_051893995.1 Ruminococcus sp. | reverse complement strand
GCGGTTTCTCCGGGTGAAAGATTAAAATTTGCAGGATTGAAAATCGCCCCGATTTTCTGTGAAGCAATATAACCGAACAAAAACTGCGGAGAATTGAAAAGCTGAACAAATACAACGTCGCTCTTTCTGACATCGCTTGCTTTCATAGCATTTGCAAATCTGTTTGAATCGCAGTTTAATTCGTTATAAGTCCATGTTCTGCCTGACATAGGGTCAAAAGCCGCACTCTTGTAGCCAAAACGCCTTACGTTTCTCATAAAGCCGTTAAGCCATGTAAATTCACTTTCAAAGGTCTTTTTAAACATTTCGCAATCGTATGTCAGTTCCATAAATTCAACCTGCTTTCAAAAATAATTTACATATTATATCAATACTTGCCCACAATAATGCTTGAATTTTGTCCGCCAAAGCCGAATGCATTTGACATTGCGTACTTGATATCAGCCTTTTTAGCAGTATTTGCAACGAAGTCAATGCCTGCGCACTCGGGGTCAACTTCGCTGAGATTGATTGTCGGAGGCAGAACACCTGTTTCAATCGCCTTAACGCAGGTGATTGTTTCTGTAATTCCGCCTGCACCCATCATATGACCTGTTGCGCCCTTTGTTGAGCTTACGTAAGGCAGATTTTCTTTGAACACCTTTTTAATTGCAGAGGTTTCAACGGAGTCGCCCTTATTCGTGGCAGTTCCATGTGCATTAATATACCCGATTTCTTCTGCTTTTATTCCTGCTTCTTCAATTGCCTGCTGCATACAAGCAATTGCTCCCCTTCCTTCTGGATGAGGTGCAGTAACGTGATAAGCGTCGCCTGTGTTGCCACAGCCCTTGATTACGCCGAGAATCTTTGCTCCTCTTGCAAGTGCGTGTTCCTCAGTTTCAAGAATCAGCGCACCTCCGCCCTCGCCGATTACAAATCCGTCACGGGTAACATCAAACGGTCTGCTTGCGCTTGAAGGAGAATCGTTTCTTCTTGACAATGCCTTCGCATTTGCAAGTGAGTAAATTACCAAAGGACAGAGCACCGACTCTGCACCGATTGCAAGCATTACGTCTGCCTTGCCTGCGTTGATGCACATACAAGCGGTATTGATAGCGTCACCGCCCGATGAACAAGCTGTGCTTACAGTAAAGCTCGGTCCCTGGATGTTGTAGTCGATTGCGATATTTGCAGCTGCGATATTACCGAGAATTTTCGGGATAAATCTGGGACCTACCTTTTTGTGAGAAGCACCCGACAAAGCTTCCTGAGTATATGCGATAGTTGCAATACCGCTCATAGCCGTTCCCATTACAATGCCCGTCCTATACGGTTCAATTTCGAGCTTACTCTGCTTTAAAGCCTCCTCGGCAGCGATATACGCATACTGCATAAAGGGGTCTGTTTTTCTGATAAGGTCTTTCGGAAGATAGTCAGAGGGGTTAAAGTTCTTTACCTCGCCTGCTATCTGTACTGCAAGCTCGCTTGGGTCAAAGGTTCTGATTGTGTCAATTCCCGAAACGCCGTCTGTAATATTCTTCCAGTAATTGTCTACGCCCACGCCTACCGGAGTTACAGCTCCCATTCCGGTGATTACGATTTTTTTCATAACAATACTCCTCACGCTCATTTTTAAAATAGTTATTTACAATTTGCATACTATTATGCTATACTTGGATTATAGCAGAATATACGTAATAATTCAACAGTTTGTATAATGCAAAAACAACAACTTTTAGGGAAATGTTTCCAATATTTGCATAACGATATTTAAATTCTGAAAGGTGAGAATAAAAAGTGGATATTAATCAGCTAAATTGTTTTATTTCCGTAGCGCAGACATTAAACTTCTCCGAAGCCGCTCGCCGCAACTACGTTTCACAGTCAACCGTAAGCCGATATGTAAGTGACCTTGAAAAAGAGTTCGGAGTTCAGCTTTTTACACGCTCGCACAGGGACGTTATTATTACAAATGAAGGCAAAACCCTTCTCCCCTATGCAATTGAAATTGTCGATACTCTCAAAAAGGCTAAGACGGTTATCAAGCAAATGCACGACGGAGGTCAGGGAAAAATCACTCTCGGCTGCGACGTAACCTCGCTTTGCTTTCCGTCAAAATGCATTGCTGATTTTAATGAAAAGTACCCCGGAATTACAATTGAAGTAAGACCGCTTGACTGCGATGATAAAAGTCAGGCTATTACGGGAAGTGATTTTGATTTCTGCTTTATGCCGCGTGATATGGTGCCTGAAAATTCGGGAATTGAAACGCTTGTGACTCACAATGAAATGCTTGCAATCGTTACGGCGAAAAACTATAAATTCAAGGGCAGAAAATCTGTGAGTCTGCGTGACCTTGCAGGAGAAAATCTGCTTTTGCTGTCTGAGTCGGTATCACCTATCGTTTATATGGAAATTATGGATTTATTCCGCACCTTCCACATTTCGCCGAATGTTGAAAATACGTTTGACGACCTTGTTTCAATGTATGTTTCAGTTTCATCGGGGCTCGGAATTTCAATTATCCCTCAGTCGCTTGCTACGTTTACCTCAAGCGGTTATACCGACATCTTCCCTGTTGACGACGCAGATACAAGCATTGCCTACGTTATGGCTTGGGGTAAGAATATTTCAAATCCTGCCGCAAAGCTTTTTGTTGAAGCCGTTAAAAAATACGCCAAAGGCGACGACAACGTATACGGATTGTGATTGTAAAATATTGTCATATTTATATATTATTCGACAAATAGTGCATTTTTCACAAAAATTTCACATATAAATCAGCATAAAAGGTATTTACTTTATCAATTAGCAGTGATATAATTAATCCGGTTAAGAAATGTTGACCAATTTTCTTATATCGGAGGAGATTATAATGTACAGATTCACATTACCCCGTGACCTTTTTCACGGTGAAGATGCACTCTCAAGCCTTAAAAATTTAGAGGGTAAAAAGGCAATTGTTGTTGTAGGCGGCGGTTCAATGAAACGCTTCGGTTTCCTTGACAAAGCTGTTGAATACTTAAAGGAAGCAGGTATGGAGGTTCAGCTTTTTGAAGGTGTTGAGCCCGACCCGTCTGTTGAAACAGTAATGAAGGGCGCTGCTGCAATGCAGGAATTCCAGCCTGACTGGATTGTTGCAATGGGCGGCGGTTCACCGATTGACGCTGCAAAGGCTATGTGGGCATTCTATGAATATCCCGAAACAACCTTTGAGGATTTGATTACACCGTTTAACTTCCCCAAGCTCAGAACAAAGGCTAAATTCTGCGCTATCCCCTCAACCTCGGGTACTGCTACAGAGGTTACTGCTTTCTCGGTAATTACAGACTATTCAAAGGGTATCAAGTATCCGCTTGCTGACTTTAACATCACTCCCGATGTTGCTATCGTTGACCCTGCACTTGCAGAAACTATGCCGCCAAAGCTTACTGCACACACAGGTATGGACGCTATGACTCACGCAATTGAGGCATTTGTTTCTACACTTAACTGTGAATATACTGACGCACTTGCACTTCACGCAATCAAGATGATTCACGACAACCTCAAGAAATCATACGACGGCGATATGGCTTGCCGCAGCAAAATGCACGACGCTCAATGTCTTGCAGGTATGGCATTCTCAAATGCTCTGCTCGGTATTGTTCACTCAATGGCACATAAGACCGGTGCTGCTTTCTCGGGCGGTCATATCATTCACGGCTGTGCTAACGCTATGTATCTTCCCAAGGTTATCAAGTTCAACTCAAAGGACGCTACAGCAGCAGAGCGTTACGCTCGCATTGCTAAGTTTATTGACCTTAAGGGCGATACAACAGAGGAGCTTGTTGACGCACTTATCGCTGAGCTTCGCAGTATGAACGACCAGCTTGACATTCCGCAGGCTATCAAGAACTACGGTCAGGGCGGCGTTAAAGCTGACGAAAGCATTATTGACGAAAAAGAGTTTTTGGATAAGCTTCCCGAAACTGCTAAGAACGCTATCGGCGACGCTTGCACAGGCTCTAACCCCCGTCAGCCAAGCCAGGAAGAAATGGAAAAGCTCCTTAAGGCTTGCTACTATGATTTAGAAATTGATTTCTGATTTTTGTAATTTTTCATTTTGTCATTCTTTTTCTTTAAACAAAAAGCTGTCCTATACAGGGCAGCTTTTTTGCTGAAATAATACTTACTATTTTGTTAACGAAAAAGGACGCCGTATGACGTCCTTTCGGTTTTAATTCTAAATTAGAATTTTATTCTTGATATAAGGTATAACCTCGTCCTGTTCTACTCCGATTACGGTTGAGATTTCCTCTTTGATAATTTTCTCTGCTTCACGAAGGAACATTTCATCGGAAATGTGGAGCTTTCTTCCCTTGCTGTTCTGCATTCTCCTGTGAAGCCAGATTGATTTGAGCAAAACAAGAATCTCGCCTATATTACCGAATGAAATTGTATTTCTGAATTCTTCTTTTCTTACAACCTCGTTGCTGTTCCACTCAACTTCCTTTGATGATACATCATCTAAAACTTCATCAAGCTGGGGCTGAGTCATAAGTTTTTTCATTTTTCTTACGAGATTTTCGTTATTTACGGGGACAAACAGCGTTGCTTCATTGTTGGAAATCGGCTTTAAAACGTAGTAGCGCATAACTGTTTTGCCGAAAACTTTTTCTGTGATATCGGTTATTTCACAAACGCCGTTTACGCTGTAAAGTACCTTTTCCCCTACATTAAATACTGTCATTTCCTTCTCCACGGCTTCTTCCCTCCGTAATAATTGTCAGCTATTTTGTTCTGTATTGTTATATCAAGCGAATTGAGATGTTCCCTACACTTTTTCTCGGACTTCTCAATATCATAGGCTGTTTTGCGAAAAGTACACTTCTCACCCATACATTCCCTGACATTGAGTATTGCGCACCTGCACCTCTCGGACAAAAACACACACTCGGGCAATTCAAGCGACTTGTAATTTGCATTTTCCGGAGCAGGAATATAGCTGCTTCTGTTCACAAAATTCTCTCCAAAAATAAATGCGGATTGTCAACAGGACTTACGTCTGAAAACAAACCGCACGTTGAATTATTCTGTTAATATTATACCACAAATTGTCAGGATTTGTCATAGGCAATTTATCCAAAATTTAAGCCTGTTATGCTTGTGCAAACAGTTTATACATCTGCAATAAGCTCGACAGGACAGTGGTCTGAGCCGAAAATATCGGTGTGAATATCGGCACTTATGAGCTTATCATCAAGCGAAGAGGAAGTGATAAAATAATCAATACGCCAGCCTGCGTTCTTTTCTCTTGCTTTAAAGCGGTACGACCACCACGAATAAACGCCCTCTTTATCGGGATTAAAAAAGCGGTATGTATCGGTAAAGCCGCTGCCAAGGAGAACAGTCATTTTATCTCTTTCTTCGTCTGTAAAGCCTGCATTCTTGCGGTTTGTCTTTGGATTCTTCAAATCAATTTCCTTGTGAGCCACATTCAAATCACCGCACATTATAACAGGCTTTTTGCCGTTAAGTTCAAGCAGATATGATCTGAAAGCGTCCTCCCACTCCATTCTGTAATCAAGCCTTTTAAGCTCATTCTGCGAATTAGGAGTGTAGCAAGTTACAAAGTAAAAATTATCAAATTCAGCCGTAATTACTCTTCCCTCTTTGTCGTGCTCTTCAATTCCTATACCGTATGTAACCGACATAGGCTCCTGCTTTGTAAACAATGCAGTGCCCGAATAGCCCTTTTTCTCAGCGTAATTCCAGTACTGATAGTAGCCGTCAAGCTCAATGTCAATTTGTCCCTGCTGAAGCTTGGTTTCCTGAATACAGAAAATATCAGCGTCAATCTCTTTAAAAAAATCAAGAAAGCCCTTTGTTACGCAGGCACGAAGTCCGTTAACGTTCCACGAAATAAATTTTTTCATATTATCACCCAACTTAAATTTATATTTATAGTATAATGCATTTTACGTATTTTGTACAGGCAAATTTCCGCTTTCATCGGAATATTATTTAACAGACTGTTTCGGTGGTGATAATATGTTTGAAATACTCAGCTTTCTCGGACAATACATCTGCTTTTTCATACTTCACGTCTGCGGCGGAGGTTCGTTTCCGAAGCCGCTTTCGGAAAAGCAGGAAAAAATCTATCTTGAACGCTGTGCAAACGGTGACAAAGAGGCAAGAAACAAGCTTGTTGAGCATAACCTCAGGCTTGTTGCGCACATTATTAAAAAATACTACGGAACGCAGAGCGAACAGGACGACCTTGTTTCTATAGGAACAATCGGACTTATCAAGGCTGTTGACACATATGATATGAACAAAAATATCCGCCTGAGCTCATACGCAAGCAGATGCATTGAAAACGAAATCCTTATGCATTTTCGCAACGCAAAAAAGAGTGCTCAGGATATTTCGCTCAATGAAACGATTGACACCGACAAGGATGGAAATCCGCTTACGCTTCTCGACATTATGGCGGTAGACGACAACATAATAGAAACGCTTGATTTAAAATTCAACAGCAGAAAGCTTGGACAATATATCAACGAGGAGCTTGACGAGCGTGAGAAAAAAATAATAATTCTGCGTTACGGACTGGACGGAAATGAGCCAATGACGCAGAAAAATGTTGCAAAGCTTCTGAATATTTCCAGGTCGTATGTGAGCAGAATTGAAACACGTGCGCTTAAAATTCTGAAAAAACGCTTTGACAGCAGTTCTAATTTGTGATTCCGTATCAATCATTACGGGCGACCTTATTCGGTCGCCCGTACTCATTTATTTGATTTTATCCAAAGTAATTGTGTTGTCATTATATGAAAGGTCAAGCTTATCACCCTTCGGTGAGTAATCAAAGGCGTAATTCTGAGCGACATCGGGCACAAAAATTACAAACGAATTTTCGTCAGCTAAATAGTTTCCCTTTATTTCTGTGCTTTTGCCTGAATTACTGATTTTCAGCACTGCGCTGTCCTCGAAAAATTCGAGATTTACTTCTGCCCCTCCTTCAAGCTTTGCCTCCCATTTTGAAGATTTTAATTCATTAGCGTAGCCCGAAGTGTCAGTTGTACAGGCGGAAAAAACAAAACATACGGAAATTAATAAAACTGTGACGATTTTTTTCAAAATTTTCACCCGACCCGGAATATACTTATTGTTGAAATTGCTTTCAGATAAAATATATTAAAATTTAAAATTCTTTATTACCCATTTACAGTTTTGTTATAATTCTTGAATAGCATAATAACATCTGCTATAGTAATAATGGATTAATTTGGATTTTGAAACGGAGTGAAGTATTTTGCAGCGTGAAATCAAAGAAAAATGTTCTGTTTTTGAGCAAAACGGAGAGGTTTTAAACGCAGGCTGGGCAAGGCAATCTGTTTTTGAATATAACAGCGATTTGAGTAAAACCTCGGGAAAGCAAGGTGAAAGCGACTGCTACTTTATTAACAACGGTGAGGTTTCGCTCTATCTATCGGTTGAAAACTACGGAATGGAATTTGCAATTAAAATTGCCGTTGCAGACCTTAAAAGAGGCGGAGTTATCAGCGACTGCGTTATCAAGAAATTTGTTCTCTTTAAAAATGAACTTCCCGAATCGGGCAACAAAGGTGAGCTGCTCTACACTGACAAGCGTATTCAGCTTCAGCTTACAAATACAACCGACGGAAGATTTCTTAAATGCGATTTTATTGATTTCGGCGGACTAAAAAATCTTTATTTCAACATCACTCTTAAAAAGGTAAACGGTGAAAGCCTTAACGAATTAGCACCGTTTGAACGTGACAGAAAATATTTTTATCTCAAAAGATTTGTTCCAAAGTTTATTGCAAGCGGAGTTATCAGGGTAGGTGGACTTGAATATTCCTTAAACGAAAATAGTTCAAGAGCATATTTTGACTGGACACGTTTTTCTAAGCCGAGAAAACACGATTACCAGCGATTGAGTGCTGACAGCATAATTGACGGCAAACGATTTTCGCTCTGCCTTGCAAGCAGAGTCGGTGACAACCGTTACGGCAATGAGAACTGCTTTTTTATCGGTGGAAAGCTTGAAAAGCTGTCGCAGATTAACGTTAAGGGCACAAACGGCAGGCTTGACAGACCGTGGTTCTTTACTGCCGGAATTTCGGCTGTAGACATCACGTTCAAACCTTTTACTGTAAAAGGAGAGCCTATGGCTGCCGTTATGGATAAAACAACGGTTGTTTTCGGCAGACTTTACGGGCAGATAAAACGTGTTGACTATGACAAGCCGATTGTGCTTGACAACACTCAGGCACATATGATTTTTACTGAATTCTGACGCATACATATACATAAAAAAAGGACTGTTTCACTTCAAAAATGAAACAGTCCTGATTTTTTCAGCTATTATTTAGAATTAGAATCATCAATAAGTCGTGCCATCATTGCAAAAGCTGTAATGAAGCTGATTAAGAGGTAGAAAAGCAGGGCAAATAACGAGCCGTAAGAAATAAAATTAACAGAAACGATTGTCAGAATTGAAAATACGCCAAGCAAACAGCATATAATTGAAACGATATTCTTAAGGTTTCTTTCCTTATCAAGAGCGCAGAAGAAAAATCCTACTATCGGAATAACAAGGAAAACAAAAAACAGCGGAAGAACTGAACTAAATGCACTACTCTGCGCTACATCAGGAAAATCACCCCCGAGATAGCCGAGCATATCAAATACAGTTGCATAAAATCCCAGCTTAGTTGCATCGGGATTGGGAATCTGTACAAAAGTAAATGTGCAGAAAAGAATCTGTGCAAGGAAAAGAACGCACTGGGTTATTCTTAATCTTTTTCTTGTCTTGTTTTCAGGCTTTTTTAACATATTTATCCTCCGAATTTTTATATAAATTACGTAATAATATTATTATATCACAACTTTCATCATTGCACAATAGACAAATTTATGATAAAATATAATTGTTAATTTGTAAAGGGAGTGACTCAAAATGGGTTATATTAACGAATCGGTAATTTATAATATTTATCCTCTCGGTTTCTGCGGTGCACCGAAGGATAACGACGGAAATCTTGTTTACAGGCTCGACAAGATTTACGACTGTATTGAGCATCTGAAAAAGATGTCTGTAAACGTGCTTGTTTTCAATCCTCTTTTTGAAAGCTCACGTCACGGCTATGACACTATTGATTACAGAAAGGTTGACTGCCGTCTCGGAGATAATAATTCTTTTAAGAAAATTTGCAACACACTGCACGAAAATGGAATCAGAGTTATCCTTGACGGTGTTTTTAATCACGTTGGCAGAGATTTCTTTGCATTCAAGGACGTTCAGCAGAATCTCGGAAATTCACGTTACTGCAACTGGTTTCAGAACCTGAACTTCGGCGGCAGAAGTCCAAAGGGTGACCCGTTCTGGTATGAGGGCTGGGCTGGTCACTATGACCTTGTAAAGCTCAATCTGCAAAATGACGAGGTTGTAAATTATCTGCTCGACTCGGTTAAATTCTGGATTGACGAGTTTGATATTGACGGTTTAAGGCTTGACGCCGCAGATTGCATTGACCTCGAATTTTTCAAAAAGCTTCGCAATGTATGCAAGTCGAAAAAGCCTGATTTCTGGCTTTACGGCGAAATTACGCACGGCGACTATAACAGATGGGCAAACGACGGGCTCCTTGACTCAGTTACAAACTATGAATGTTACAAGGGCATTTACTCGAGCCACAATGACCACAACTACTTCGAAATTGCTCACTCGCTTAACAGGCAATTCGGCAACGGCGGTATTTACCGCAACATTTATACCTACAATTTTGTGGACAACCACGACGTAAACAGAATTGCAAGCGACCTAAAAGACAAAAAGCACCTTGAAAATGTCTACACGCTTATGTACACAATGCCCGGTGTGCCGTCAATTTACTACGGCAGTGAATACGGAATTGAAGGCAAGCGTACACAATTCAGCGACTACGAACTTCGTCCATGTCTTGACCTCAATAACGTTGAAAATGCAAATTACGATTTGCTCAATCACATTATAAAACTCGGTAAAGTCAGACTTGCTCTTGAGGCTCTCAAGTACGGTAAATTCGACAATGTAAACATTATGAACGAAAAGCTTGTTTACAAGAGATTTACTGACAATCAGACTGTGTTTGTTGCGTTCAACCTCACAGACCACGATGAAAAAATCAGCTTTGACACAGGCTGTAATGCAAAGCTTACTGATGTTCTGAATGATAACGAGGTTATCGATGTAAACGGTTATTTTGAGCTTCCGATGAAACCGTATTCGTCGAGAATTCTCGTTGTTAACAACGGCAGCTTTAAGGTGGACTTTGAAGCAGAATGTGAAGTGAAGGATGCTACAGCTGATGCTCCTGCAAAAAATGAAAAGACTGCTAAAAAGCTTAGAAATGTTAAAAAAGGAAGATATCGCCACTTTAAGGGTACTGAATATGAAGTGCTTGGAGTTTCAAAGCACAGTGAAACAGGTGAAAAACTGGTAATCTATATGAGTGTTGACGGAAAGGAAACGCTGTGGGCAAGACCTTATGATATGTTTATTGACGTTGTTGAACATAACGGCAAAACAGTTAACCGCTTTACTCCCTTGTCATAATAAAAAAACGGCTGTAACAGAATTAAACTGTTGCAGCCGTTATTTTATGAAGTTAATCTTGCTTAGAAAATAAACTATCTATAGAAATGTGAAACGGATTTACATCTCATTTTATGCTTTTGAAATAATAAATGGCCTGAAAACCGATATTTTTATATTGATGCAATAGATATTCGGTAAAAATAGTTAAAAAGATTAATAGTGGAATATCAGTCAGAATTTTCTTTATCAGAACTCAATATATTGAGCACCTCTTGAGCCTTATTTTTTGCGACTTCATTTGATTTTTGAGAGATGTTTCCGCTTATATAAAAGCTTCTGTTGTCCATATCTTTTAGTATTTCTGTAATCGGCTTTTCTTCATCGGGCTTAGCTGTAATTATTTTGCAGGCACACTCGCATGCAATTGAAAACTCGGCAATACGCTCAGATTTAAGCGAGGCATAGTATTTACTCTTTAGCTTTTCCCAGTAGTTCTGATAATCACAGACAAGTAAGTTAGAGATAATTTTCCAGACGTTCCAGCTGTCAAAAATTGTTTTCTTATCAATCACCTGAGAAATATAATCTATGTACGGATAGACAATTAAAGGATTTTCCTCACTTATTTTTTCAAGAATCATTTGTGCCCAGATATTCATTGAATTAGTAGAATTTAGCATAATATCGGTTATGACAGGAATAAATAACACATCGTTTTTAGCAAGTTCAATATAATACTCGTCCTCTTCTCGTTTTTTAAGTTCAAAA
>JBJFHX010000133.1:0-11397 GCA_051893995.1 Ruminococcus sp. | reverse complement strand
TATGGATAAATTCAAATGCCTGTTCGGTATTGTTTTCCTCTTTCAGCCGTAAAATATAGCTTTTACAATTTTCATAATCACATAAAAACATATTGAGTATATTTTCAAGTACGGCTTTATTTTGTCCGATTTTTTTCATAAGCCTTTCGGGACTGAAATAAGAGGACGCCACTTCAAGGTAATTTTTTCTTTTAGTTTCCGTCTCGGAATAACCTGAAATAAATCGTTTCAGCACCGCATAAAGACTGCTTGCGGCAAACGGCTTTTTCAGATAATAATTCATACCGCTTTCCTTAACCTGTTCTTCTGTTTCGGGAAGAACATCGGCAGTAAGAGCTACAATAGGCACTTCTTTTCCACATTCCATACTGCGGATAATACCTGCCGCTTCATATCCGTCCATATCGGTCATTCTTATATCCATAAACACAAGTTCTATGTTTTCTTCTGTATTCATAATCTGCACAGCCTGACTGCCGCTGTTTGCTGAAATAACAGTCAATCCGCAATTTTTAAGCATTTCACTCTCAATTTGTATATTTATCTCATTATCGTCAACAACAAGCACCTTGTTTCCGTTGTAAATCGGTTTATAACAAGTATTGCTGTTAATCTTTTTGTGTGATATTCCAAAATTCAGCGTAAAAGAAAAGGTTGAGCCTTTTCCGACTTCGCTTTCTACATTTATCGTATCATTTCCGTTATCCCATACAGATACTATCTGCTGACAGATTGAAAGTCCGAGTCCCGTACCGCCGTACTTTCTTGCAACAGACGCATCCTTTTGTACGAACGGCTGGAATATTGAATAAAGCTTTGATTTTTCAATACCCGTTCCCGTATCCGACACACAAAATTTAACCCTGCACTTTTCACCGAATATTTCAACAAGGCCTATATTTATTTCAACCTTGCCTTTTTCGGTAAACTTGACTGCATTGTTTGCAAGATTAATTAGAACCTGTTTCAGTCTTAATTCGTCGCCGACAAGCGTTGACGGTATGTTATTATCGCGTTTTACAATAAAGTCAATCCCCTTTTGCAATGCAAGATTTTCAAGAACACAGCTTACTTCTTTCAGCACATCTTCAAGCCGGAAATCCTTGTGTTCAAGGACAAGCCTGCCCGATTCAAATTTTGAAAAATCAAGAATGTCATTGATAAGTCTAAGCAAGCTGTCGGACGAGTAGCGTATTCCTCCGACATACGATTCCTGCTTTTCACTCAGCTCTGTTTCGAGCAAAAGCTCGGAATATCCGTTGACGGCATTGAGCGGCGTACGCAACTCGTGGCTCATATTTGCAAGAAATATACTTTTTGCCTGATTTGCAATTTCAGCTTCATTCCTTGCTCGGCGCATTATTTCCTCAGCCTGTTTTCTGCTGTTAAGCTCCTCATATACGGTATCGGTAAGCATATTAAACGCCGTTCCGAACTCAATTACCTCAAGCGAGCCCTGAGGTACTACTTTTACGGCAAGATTATGGATTGACGAATAAGTCCCCTTTTTTCTTTCGGGCGAAACATCTGCACTGTGTATGCAGTCGGTGTATTTACGAATCGGTATGACATACATTTTATTCAGCAAAATAAGCAAACCGCCTGTTGCAATCAGCGTAATTATAGTTGCCGCCGCCAGAAGTACGGTAGCAAATGCCGTACCGCTTTTTGCACTCTGAACCTCTTGTTCAAGACGGGTATTCATTAACGTCTGAAATGTGTCAATCGGATTCATTATGCGGTCTTTATAATTGTCGTATGTATGATTAAAGAGAATATCTATTGCCTTTACTGCCATCTCCTCGTCGTTTAAAGCCTTGTATTTATCGGGCAATTCACAATTCAATACATTCTGCACATATCCCTGCAATTTTACATCATCAGGAAAGCTTGAAGCGTCTTTATGCTCACTCATCAGAACCATTTTCATTGAATATGTTTCTATTTTTACCAGCTCGTCAGAATAATATTTTGCTTCTTTAAGATAGGCAGTTTCATTATCGGGTGCATTTCTTTCTTCAAATTGTGTTATGACATTATCCCTCGTCTTTGTGTCATTGATTTCTTTCCAGTAATTATAGAAACGCTCTATGCTGTGCGTTACCGCAAACAGTCTTACCTCAGTTGTAAGATAATCCGATGCGTCCGCAAGGTCAGTTCCCATTTGTTTACATACAGAATAGTCTGCGTTTGCCCGTTCTTCATTACCGATACAAACGTTAATGTAATATGTACTTGAAGCGAGCAGTAAAACAGTAACAACAAAGACTGCAACAGAAATTGCAGTAATATTTTTGCTGTTTTTAAATATATTTAAAACTTTATTCATATTTCCACCACCAAAAAAGGCATATACCGATATTACCGTAATATCCATATATGCCTCGTTGCAATGCTTATTATGTTTTTTATTATATTATATCCAAAAACACAAGAAAATCAATATCCCCCCGGGGGGCTTGCAGAGAAAATTATTTATATTTATAATAAAAACATCTTAAATCAGGAGGTTATAACAATGGCTTGTTTTTTAGCACCGGCAGTTGAAGCAATCGCTGTATCTGTCATCAAACACCGCATTACGAAGAAAGAGAATAAAATTCAGAAAGCTCCACACGAAAGTTCAGTAGCAACAAATACTGAAACGTATAAAATTCCGTTTTCAAAGAAGCTTTCCTGGCTTAACTCACTGCTGTGGGGCGGAAGCTTTTTGCTGTTGATTGAGCATATATGGCACGGAGAGGTTGTGCCGTGGTTTCCGTTTCTTTCCGCTATGGGTAATCCCGAAGATACAATAACAATGCTTTGGGAAATTGCAACAACAGGTGTAGGTATGGCTCTGCTCTGCACCGCAGTTTGGGGAATTATGCTTGCTGTACTGCATATTCTTGAAAATAAAAAATCTTCAAAGCTGGTGAAAAAATTATGTGCCTGATAATAACAGAATTAGCAGCATTGATTTCCTTTGCAATATGGTTTTTCGACTCAAAAAGTAAAGAACATAAGACAGGGATGCTTGTACTTATGTACCTGGGCGCATCAGTTATGTGGAGCGTTGACGGCTTCTTCGCCCTCAGCGAAGGCGAACCGTTTTTTGATTTAAGCCTTAACGACGCGCTCCTCGGAATATTGGTTGTTGTATGCGGCATTATTCTGTATTCATTAATAATGCTGTTTGCAAAGGTGAAATTCAGACATAAAGCTCGCTCATAAATTCAAACACTTTCTTTTAGTAAAATAATCAGCACACACTTTGCTCTGCGTTACTGCAGACCTTATGTGTGTGCTGTTTTTTTACTATATTTGCATTAACATTTCTGGCTTCTGAGAAGCAAGGTCATTGAATCCCTCTAATATCGCATTGTGCGAACAATACGGACAGCCACTACCACCGACCACTCTATTTTTAACAGTAGCTTTCCATTCGTGTCCGCATTTTCCTTTCCACCAAACCAATTTGTTTGAGCCGTATGTAACACTATCCGGCGTAAGTGGTAGGTTTTTTTGCGACCATTCCGAAACTAATTCAGGACGAACATCAGACAAAGTCTTTCGCATATCAATCCTCTCCTTTGCTATTATTATATAGATAACAAGGAAAAATTGTAGCTTGCGATTGGCTTTATGGCATAATAAAACAGGCAACCTCTTAATAAGGCTGCCTGTGAATGCTTAAAATATGTGATTTTTCAAGCCCTGCACAACTTTCTGCACACATTGGCGTAAGTCTGGCGTAAATGGCGTAAATTTGAGATTTTTAAATTCTCAAAATCCGCATAAATACTGGGGTTTTGAAGCACTTACTTATCGAGTGACTTCATAGTCGGGAAGAGCAGAACGTCACGGATTGCGGCTGAGTCGGTTAAAAGCATTGTCATTCTGTCGATGCCGAAGCCTATGCCGCCTGTCGGGGGCATACCGATTTCAAGTGCGTTGAGGAAGTCCTCGTCGGTTGTGTTTGCTTCCTCGTCACCCTGTGCGAGCTGTTCCTCCTGAGCCTTGAAACGCTCTCTCTGGTCAATCGGGTCGTTAAGCTCCGAGTAAGCGTTTGCCATTTCCCAGCCGTTCATAAAGAACTCGAAACGCTCTACGTACTCTGGGTTGTCGGGCTTTTTCTTTGTGAGCGGTGAAATTTCAATCGGGTGATCCATTACAAATGTAGGCTGAATCATATGCTCCTCGGCAAATTCTTCGAAGAACAGATTGAGAATGTCGCCCTTCTTGTGTCTGTCCTCAAATTCAACGCCTTTTTCCTTTGCAACAGCCTTTGCCTCTTCGTCGGAGTGGATTTCGTTGAAGTCAACGCCCGAATACTTTTTGACTGCGTCAAGCATTGTGATTCTCTCAAAAGGCTTTCCTAAGTCCATTTCAACGCCGTTATATGTGATTTTTGTTGTACCGAGAACCTCCTGCGCAACGTGGCGATAGAGGTTTTCTGTCAAATCCATCATTCCGTTATAGTCGGTGTAAGCCTGATAAAGCTCCATAAGAGTGAATTCGGGGTTGTGTCTTGTATCAACACCCTCGTTGCGGAATACTCTGCCGATTTCGTAAACCTTTTCAAGTCCGCCTACGATAAGACGCTTTAAGTAAAGCTCGAGTGAAATGCGGAGCTTCAAGTCCTCGTCAAGCGCATTGAAGTGAGTTTCAAACGGACGAGCAGATGCACCGCCTGCATTTGAAACGAGCATAGGGGTTTCAACCTCCATAAAACCCTGTGAATCGAGGTATCTGCGGATACTGCTGATAATTTTTGAACGCTTTACAAATGTATCCTTGACCTCGGGATTCATAATAAGGTCAACATAACGCTGACGGTAACGGAGGTCGGTGTTTGTAAGTCCGTGATACTTTTCGGGAAGCGGCTTGAGCGACTTTGAAAGAAGTCTTACCTCTTTTGCGTGAACTGAAATCTCGCCCATCTGAGTTTTGAAAACAAAGCCCTTAACCTCGACAATATCGCCGATATCCCACTTTTTAAGGAAGCCGTATTCTTCTTCGCCCAAATCGTCAAACTTTGCAAAAATCTGAATTTTGCCGCTGCGGTCGTGCAAGTCCATAAAGGAAACCTTGCCCTTGCCGCGCTTTGAAAGCAGCCTGCCGGCAACGCAGACATCTTTGTTTTCGTATTCTTCAAAATTATTCTTTATAGTTTCAGTAAGTGTATCACGGTCGCTTGTTGTAATTACAAACGGGTCTCTGCCTGCCTCTCTGAGTGCGTCAAGCTTTTCATACCTTACCTTGATTACATCGCTTGTATTAGCCTGCTGCGGCTTCTGACTCATATTAACATTCCCTTCATTTGCAAATCAAACGGAAATAAACCTTACGGTGTATTTCCGCTAATCTTAATTCTTATTTAGAAATTTCAATAATCTTGATTGCCTGTACGCCGCCGGGAGTTTCAACCTCGACAACGTCGCCTACGCTCTTATCCATAAGTGCTCTGCCGATTGGTGATTCATCGGAGATTTTGCCCTCTCTGGGGTTGGTTTCGTTTGAACCTGAGCCGACAATCTTGTATTTATACTGTTTACCTGTTTTAATCATCTCAATTGTAACAACAGATGTGAGGTGAACGTGTTCGGTTGATGTATTGGACTCATCAATAATTACGGCAGTTTTAAGAATTGCCTCAATAGTTGCAATTCTTGCCTCCATAATTGCCTGTTCATTTTTGGCGTCGTCATATTCGCTGTTCTCGGACAAGTCGCCGTATGAACGAGCTACTTTGATTTTTTCTGCAATTTCCTTACGTTTTACGTTTTGTAATTCCGCAAGCTCCTCTTCAAGATTTTTAAGACCTTCCGCAGTAAGCATTGTAGGTTTAGCTGCCATTTTTATATCGTCCTTTCATATTAGGAATTAATGTGCATAAAAAACTGCATATAGATTTATTATATGCGTTTTAACGCCGCTTGTCAAGCAAAACGGTTAAGATATGCACAAAGTGATTTTACCGTTTGCGAGGAGGAGTAATTTCGACAAAGCAAAGGCACAATTGAGCCAAGCTCATACTGCGAAGCAAGTGTGTAAAGCGCAGAACAAAAGTATTCCTCGTCAAAATCCTTTGGCTTTAAGAGGTCGAATCCGTTTGGCATTCTAAGGTGATATTTATAATAAACCAAACCGCTTGACGGTACTTTCGGGCAGCCTGTTGTCAGCACAAGCGTTTCCTGCTTAAGCGGAAGTTTTTCTTCAATTACGCAAGGAGCAATCACAAATATGCGGTCGCATAATTCGGAAATATTCTTCGTAACAACTGCCGACGCTCCAAGTTCGTCCATTGCCCTTTCAAGCTCGAACTGATATGAATTGAAATCGTTTGTCACAACCTTGACATCAGAACAATGCTTCAGAATTTGAAACAGAATGTCGTGCGAGTCGCCGTCGGGGTCGTAGATTCCCACTTTTAGCATTTCGGGACGAACGCACCCCTCAATTGCACTCAGAGCCATATTTGTGCAAAGCCGCTGTGAAAATGCGTTTGACGAAAAGCGTCTGTAGCCGCTGTTTTCGGGAAATTTAAGCGTCGGAGAACACAGTAGATGATTGCGCTGTGCACCGATTATGCAGTCGATTTTATCAATTCTGATTTTCCCGCTGTAGCTTGTATATGTAATTTGCTTTACGCTGACGCCTCTTGCCTTTTTTATTTCAACCTCAACTTTGTCATTTTTTATAAGATGAAAAAGTTTTTTAATTCCCTTAGGTTTTTCGGGACGGTTTATAGAAAGTGATGTAATCAAAAAAATACCCCCGCATAAATACTTAATAAAAGTATATGCGAGGGTGTGGTTTTTAATTAACGCGTCTGAAATTAAAATTCAGTCATCGGGTTGTACTTAACACCGTTATAGCGGCACTCAAAATGGAGGTGAGGTCCTGTTGAGTTGCCTGTTGAGCCGACATAACCTATTGTCTGACCCTTTGTAACAGTCTGACCTGTGCTCACGATTATATTAGAGAAGTGACCGTAAACAGTCATTTTGCCGTTTCCGTGGTCAATAAATACATAGTTGCCGTATCCGCCGCCGCAGCCGCAGCTGCCATTTTTGCCCCAGTTATGAGGACAGCCGTTATAGCTTGCAACTACAGTACCGCTTTCTGCCGCAACAACAGGTGCTCCCATAATTCCGCTTCCGGCAATATCAATTGCTCCGTGATTGTAAGAGCCTCTGTCTTCATTCCACTCGGAAGAAAGATAGTAAAATCCCGGACAAGGCCATGTATAGCCTGAGGTTGTCGGAGGAGTAACAGACGGAGTTGAAGGCTGTGAGGGTATACTTACACTGCCGCCCGAGCTTCCGTTATCAGACGAACCGCCTGAACTTTCGTTACTGCCTGAACTGCTGCTATTATTCTGCTGAGCAGCCTTTTCCTGCTGTTCCTTATAATATGCTCTTATCTGACTTTCAATTTCTTCGCTTTCAATAGCCGCATTTTCAAGTGCGCTCTTAGCGTTATTATTTGATGTATAGAGGTTGCGGAGTGTTTCCTCGTTTTCTTCAAGAAGCTCGTTAAGCTCTGCCTGGTCATCTTCAAGGGAAGCCTCCTGCTCTTCAAGCTCGGTCTTATCCTCTTCAAGAGAAGCTTTCTGCTCAGAAATCTTTTCAAGCTTTACGTTGATTTCGTCAATAAGCTCTTTATCATAGTTTGAAAGCGTCTTGATAAGTGAAACCTTATCGATAAAATCAGAAAAGTCCTTTGCACCGAAGATAATCTCAATATCGCTTGCGTTGCCTGCCATATAGATTGTTCTTAAGCGCTCGCAAAGTGTATCAAGCTGACCGTCAATATCCTCGTTAGCCTGGTCAATATCCTTCTGCTTAGCCTCAATGCTGTCGTTGAGGTCGCTTATTGATTCTCTTGTAAGAGCAATTTTGTCGTCGAGAACTTCAATCTTGCTGACAAGAGCCTCGTTGTACTTTTCTTTTTCATCAATATCTTCCTGAGTTTTATCAAGAATTTCCTGATATTCCTGATTTTTCTGTTCAAGCTCCTGAAGCTGCTGCTGCAAGGAATCAATGCTTTCTGCACCTGCTGAAGCGGTTGAAAGTGCTACGGGCATTGAAATAATGCAGACGCTTAAAAGAGCACACAGAATCCTTTTTAATCTGTTCATTACTTTTCTCCTTTCACGGGTTACCAGCCGAGAATTTCATTACCTTCCTTTTTGAGATACTTGCGAATTGAAATAAAGCTTCCGAAGAAACCTATTACCACACCTGCCACTGCAAAAGCAACGGCAACGTAAAGAATCACATTGCCCAGAGGAATGTATGTAAACGGAATCATACTTGTGATTGCGCTCATAACAGCCTCATATAAAAGTGCTATACCACCAGTTGAAACGGCTGCAGAAATCAAGCCGATTACCATACCCTCAACGAGGAACGGCATACGAACAAACGAGTTTGTTGCACCAACTGACTTCATAATGCTGATTTCAAATCTTCTTGAATACATAGTTGCACGGATTGTATTTGCAATAATGAAAATTGAGATAATCATAAGTGCGGCAACAACGCCGATGCAGATTACGTTTACAAGACTGCTGATGTCCGTAAGCTTTTTAGCAAGCTCTCTGTGGTCGTTGACACTGTCAACGCCGTCAATTTTCAATATCTGGGCAACGGTGTCGTCATAGAGCGACAAATCGTCCATTACCACAATAAAGGAATCGGGCAGAGGATTGCGGTCTTCAATTTTGTTGAAAAGCTCCTCACCGAGTTCTTCCTTATACTGTTTAAAAGCCTCTTCTTTTGAATAAAAGGTAGCCGAGGCAACATTGCTGACCTTTTCAATATCTTTTCCTATGTAAACAGCCTCAAGCTGTGATACGTCTGATTTAATATAAACGGTCGTTTCGTTTGAATCACCGACCGATTCAACGACCTGAGCAACGTTAATTGAAAAAAGTGCCGCCGCACCTGTAAGAACAAGACAGCTTACAAGCACACAGACAGAAGCGATACTCATTATTCGGTTGCTCCATACG
Source organism: Ruminococcus sp. (assembly GCA_051893995.1). GTDB lineage: Bacteria > Bacillota > Clostridia > Oscillospirales > Acutalibacteraceae > Ruminococcoides. The sequence continues at coordinate 2,396 of JBJFHX010000133.1, read as the reverse complement.
TTTTTCAAGCCTTCCTTTGCCAGATAGCCAAAGCCTTTCATACCATTATCCTTTCAAACTGTATTTGTCCGAGCAAATCAGTCGGGCAGAACAACCGCATTATCCGGATACTGCGGAACATCATCATAATCATCGTAGCCGTCGTAATCATCAGAATACTGAACACCGACGCTATTGTCCTTTGTGTCGCCGATTACCTTTCCGTGGTCAATTGTGATTACCCTATGGTGGAACTCACGTACAAGCTCGTGCTCGTGGGTTACGACAAGGACAGTCGTGCCCTTTGCGTTGATTTCACTGAGAAGCTCAATAATCTCATGCGACATCTCGGGGTCAACGTTACCGGTAGGTTCATCGGCAATTATGATTTCGGGATTATTTACAAGTGCTCTTGCAAGGCTTACACGCTGCTGTTCACCGCCCGAAAGCTCGCTGGGCTTGTCCTTCATCTTATTTTTCAGTCCGACAAGGTCAAGAACATAAGGTACTCTCTTTTTGATGGTTGCAGTACTCTCGCCTACTGCTCGCATAGCAAAGGCTACGTTATCAAAAACATTCATCTTTTCGATAAGTCTGAAATCCTGAAAAACTATGCCCATATGACGGCGAAGATAAGGCACCTGTCTGCGCTTAAGCTTTGAAGTTTTTTTGCCGTTGATGACAATTTCGCCTGAAGTGGGAGTTTCCTCGTGCATAATAAGCTTCAGGAACGTACTCTTTCCTGCACCCGAAGAGCCTACAATAAAAACAAATTCGCCCTTATTTATATGTAAGGTTACATCATAAAGCGCATGAGTACCGTTGGGGTACGTTTTAGATACTTTTTCAAAATCAATCATAAATTCACCTTATTTGCACTGACTGAACACCGTAATAACAGAAAGCAAGGGCGTATATAAATTTTATTAATATACACCCCGACTTGTTAAAACGATTCAATAAAATTATCAATACTTTGTAGGACTTGCGTTAAGATACTTCTTAACCATAAGTGCTACCTTGAATACAATAGCGTCCTCAAATTCACGAAGGTCAAGACCTGTAAGCTTCTTGATTTTTTCAAGTCTGTAAACAAGAGTGTTACGGTGAACAAACAGCTTACGTGAGGTTTCGGAAACATTGAGGTTGTTCTCAAAGAAACGCTGGATAGTAAAGAGAGTCTCCTGATCGAGGCTTTCGATTGAGCCACGCTTGAAAACTTCCTTAAGGAACATTTCGCACAGTGTTGTAGGAAGCTGATAGATAAGACGGGCAATACCGAGATTATCGTAGCTTACAATTGTACGCTCGGTGTCAAATACCTTTGCAACCTCAAGGGCAGACTGAGCCTCTTTAAATGAGCGTGCAAGATCCTTGATGCCAGTAACAGTTGTACCGATACCCACAACGCAGTGAGTGTAGAACTCGCTTGAAAGTGTGTCGGAAATAGAGCTTGCAAGCTTTTCAAGGTCACGGCTTTCTGTGTCGGGCTTGATTTCTTTTACAAGCGCAATTTCAGCCTCGTTGATATTGATGACAAAATCCTTTGACTTGTCGGGGAAAAGATTCTGAATTATGTCATAAGCCGATACGTCTGTCTTAGAAACGATTTTGATAAGCAGACAAACACGGGAAACCTCGCTGTTGAAATGAAGCTCTCTTGCTTTAAGGTAAATGTCGCCGGGAAGAATGTTGTCGAGAATTACATTTTTAATAAAGTTTGAACGGTCGTACTTTTCGTCATAGTACTGCTTGATGCTTGCAAATGAAACAGAAAGAAGCTGTGCATATTTCTGTGCATATTCGTCCGTACCCTGTACAAAAACTGCATAGTCATACTTTGCGTTACTGCCGAACGACTTGTATGTGTAGCCGTTAATAACAAAAGGGGCAGTTGAGCTGAGTGTTTCGGAGTTGATGCTTTCGTTTACTTCGCCGATTTTTCCAAGCTCCGAGCACGCAATAACAACAGAAGTTTCATCAATAACGCCGATTGTTCTGTCAATTGCATCTTTCATCTGGTGTACAATACCCTGAAATAATCTGTTAGACATGATATTTACCTCTTTTTCTCCGCAATTTATAATGTATTATATTGTGACTGTAATTATTAAATAAAATACAATCTATCTCATATACATATTACACAAAATCGAGAAAAAAATCAACCTCTATTTACAATTTTTCTTGAATTTTTTTATAGAGATTGCATAAGCAACAAAAAGTTACAATTTCGAAAACAAATTTAAACAATTTTTAATATTTTCTTTTGTATTTTACTATTTTAATATAAATTTGTGTTGTCTGTGTGAAAAAAGGCAATTATTACTAATATTAAGTTCTATGGTAATCCTTTTACTCGGATAAACCATAATTTAGCAAATTAACAATTAACAATGTACAATTTACAATTATGG
>JBJFHX010000132.1:0-11398 GCA_051893995.1 Ruminococcus sp. | reverse complement strand
CTCAAAGTCATTACGGGTTTCTTTCTTTCTTCGTTGTTTAATTTTCAAGGTCCTATATTGTTCACTTTACACAAATCGGAAACCTATTCTTTAGTGATGTTTTACACTCTCGATAAGATTTTCACTTGCGCGGAACATTGTCTATTATAATGCGTTGTTATGAAAATGTCAAGGCTTTTTTTCAATTTTTTTCGATTTTTTTAAAAAATTTTACTTGCTTGTGCTTTTTTCGACTTTATTTACTTTTTTCCACCATATATTGTGTATGCGCTTTCAATCTTTTTCATCTTTATATTGTATTTTTCTTATTTATATTATAAAATAGTAATGTAAATTATGATATTTTTGTTTTCGGAGGATAGGTATGAACCGAATTAACCCTTACAGGCGCAACTGCGAGATTATGCGCAGGTTTTTTGCAAAGCCAATTTTTCTTATTACAGGTATAGTGCTTTTGATTCTTGTTATTGCAAATTCTGTTTTCAGCTTTTTGTCAGATCAGATTCCTGTTTTTGATTTTATTTCGATTGCAACAGGCATTGCATTTTTAGTTTTCTTTTTTAAGGCTCGCTGTAAAAAGGACTTTGTTTCATTCGGAGCACCGACCACACTTATGGACGTTGTTTCAATTATCGGAATTGTATTTTCGGGACTTATTACTGCTGTTTCGGCTTGTCTGAGTGCTCTGTTTATATTGGTTGTAAAAAATCAAGAAACCCAACACACCTCGCTTGAAAATACTATTATAGACACAATCTGCAAAATCTCACCTGTTATTACGATTTTGGGTATAATATTCCTTTTATACTTTATCGGAATGCTGAGAATGACGTTATCGTTCAGGAAAAGCCTTTCGACCGTCTACCTGCAAAGAAAAGGCTCGGTTATGTTCGGCGTGATGTCATTGATTCTTGCCGTTGTTTCTATTATATACTATACAGGTTTGATGGTAATTACATTTTACGAGCTTGAAGAATTCGGAGCGTTACTCTTGCAGGGAATCAATATTCCGGCACTTGTTCAGGGATTGCTTGTCACTTTGATTTTTGTTCTGTATGCGATTCTCGGATTTATGTACAACTCGTATATCAAAAAGCTTGTAAACTCAATTGAAACAGGCAGACCTGTGCAGACTGCACCTGATAAAACCGAGGAAGTCATCGAAAACAACCCGACGCTGAATATGTGGGCAGAAACAGAAGCTAACAGTCAGACACATAAGCAGGCTGTCGTTACACGTCCTGTTGAATTTACTCCGAAGGCTGTTTTTGGTGACAGCAAGTCTGATGAAGTTATAACGATACCGACTGAATATTGCCCTCCGCAAAATGATATGCAGAATCCGTATTTAAAAAATACCGCAGGTGCGACAAAACACTGCGCAAACTGCGGAAAGGAAAATCCGAATATTAATATTTTCTGCGGAAACTGCGGAAACAGACTGTAAGGCGGCAAGAGGTACAATTAAGCTCACCGAGGGTGTTAATATGAACGAGAATGAAATACTGCTTTCCGAGGAAAATTCAGAAGAATACATAGATTTTGATGAACTTGAGAGCAAACTTGAAGCTGAGTTGGATGAACAATTATCCGATTTCAACTTAACTAAAGAAGAAAAGAAAAAAATCGGTAATCCGGTCAGCATTGCAAACGCTTTAAAAGACACCGTATGGGAGCAGTTTATCAGTCAGCTGGGTGTTACGGCAGGCGAGGATTTTATAAAAGAAAACAAGGGTATGAAATTGGATTTGAGCAATGACGCTCATATTCAGACTGCCGAGAACTTTGAAAAAGGCAAAATCGCAACGCACAACGATGCAATCGACTATCAAAAGCGATACGATGATTGGACAAACAATTTTCAAAAAGACGAAAACGGCGCAATAAAAACAAAATACGACCCCAGATCAGGTCAGGATAAAAAAGTATTGAAATCTGACTCGAGGGCAAAATTCGATAAAGACAGGCCAATGGGCTCAAAAACCGTGAACTACGACCATACTGTTTCTGCCGCCGAAATTATGCGCGACCCGGAAGCTAATGCTCATTTAAGTGTTGACGAGCAGATTAAATTTGCCAACAGCGAAAAAAATCTGAATCCCATTGACGCAGAAGCAAACAAATCCAAAAGCGATTTAAAAATGGATGAATGGCTTAACAGCGAAAAGAACGGTGAAACTCCTGCCGAAAGGTTTAATATCGACGAGGAACAGCTGAAGCAAAAGGACAAAGAAGCCAGAGAAGAATACGAGAAGATAAAAAAAGAAGGCGAGAAACGCTCTGTTAAAACTGGCAGAAAATCTCAGGCGAAAGAGGCTTTTAAAATAGGCGGAAAAGCGCTAAGAGCGGCTATAATGGCGTTGCTTGCCGATATGGTCAAGGACGTAATGTCAAATTTAATCCGCTGGCTTAAAAACGGTCAGAAAAACTTAAAGTCTTTTTTCAATACAATTAAAATTGCGGTAAAAAACTTTGTATCTAATTTGAAAAAACATATTGTCAATGCCGGCGGAGCTTTCCTTTCTGCGGTTGAAACGGCTGTTCTCGGACCTGTGGCAAGTATTATTAACAAAATCTTTATGCTTTTGAAGCAGGGCTTCAAATCACTGAAAGAGGCTGTTCTCTATATCAGGAATCCCGAAAACAGAAAAAAATCCTTTGGCGTTATGCTGTGCGAAATCGGCAAGATAGTCATCTCGGGATTAACCGTAACGGGCGGAATTTTACTCGGCGAGGTCATAGAGCTTTCACTCTCTGCAATTCCTCTGTTCAATTTCCCGATTCCGCTTATAGGAAGCCTTGCAAACATTCTCGGTATGCTGCTGGGCGGTTTGATTTCAGGCTTAATCGGCGCATTGGCGATTATGTTTATCGACAGGATAATCCAAAAAAGGCATAAGGCTGAAATAACAAAGAGTCTTGCCGAAAAAGGAAGCAGGATTATCAATACACAATTAAATTTAATCAGCGTAAAGCAGGAAAAGTTTTTGCAGACAAAAACCCATGCAGCAGACGCGATAAACGAAAGACACAAGGAAGCCTCAAAAGCAATACGCAATTGTGTTGACAACATTTTCAATTCCGAGGAATACAATATTGATGATAAGTTAGATGAGATAGACGCTATGCTCAATGAAATTGACAATTAAGAAAGGGGTTTGTTTATGAAATTAAAAATAATTTTTATCTCAATCGCAGCGTTTCTGGGAGCGTTAATTTTTGCCTTTATCAGAAAATCATCGGATACAACCGCACACTCTTGCAGAAACAGTAAAAAAACAAGAAAAAATCACGCAACTGATGACGAGGGCGAAGAGCCGAATCCCGAAAGCGATACAACTGAGATTATTACTGCGGCAAAAGCAGAGTCTGCCGAGCAGATTTCACTACGTCATAAATTTGCAGAGGACGAAATCAGAAAAACGGCAGAAAAGATTTTCAACGACGACCAACCGCAGGACACATCGGAAAAGGATACGCTTGACGAGATAGACGAGTTGCTGGCTGAATTGGATAATATGTAATTAACATACGGGGTCAAATCATGGGTGAATTAACTGTTAAATCACATAATTTTGAAAGTGCGAAAAAAGATATTCAGAAGATAAACAAAAAAATTTCAACCGATATTTCTTTACCGAGTTTTCGGGTGAATGGCGGCTTGTTCAATGCTTTCTCACACAAGGTCACAGGCGATGAGATGAATGATTTTGTGTGCAGCCTTGAAGAACTGCTTATAAGCAGTAACGAGAGAGATAAAATGTTTATTGACGAATTCAAGTCGGTCTACAAGGCGTTTGAATCCTTGGACAAAGACTATATTCAGTCAATACTTGTGTCAATCAAATCGGCTGAACAGGCAAACGACGAGGCTAAAAAAGCTCAGGCGGCAAACAACGAAACTCTTGAAAAATTAAAGCATACAATCCGTATTCTTACAAATTTCAAAACCAGAATTGAATCCATAGACCACATTTCTGACATTGACACTATGTGGACAAATCTTTTATGCGGAAGAGAACAGCTGTTTGATTTTATCGAAAAATCGGACAGAGCAATCGCAGAGATTAACCGGAGTATTTGCGAGCTTTGTCAATTCACCGACACTTTGAAGAAATATGCGCATTTATGTGATATTGACACTATGTGGACGAGCCTGTTATGCGAAAATGAGCGTTTGTCCGATTTTATTGAAAAATCCGATAAAACAATTGCAGAGCTTAATCGGAGCATTTGCGAGCTTTCTCAATTCACCGACACTTTGAAAAAATACGAGCATCTGAGTGACATTGACACTATGTGGACGAGCCTGTTATGCGAAAAAGATCGGCTGACTGAATACACCGAAAAAAATGAACGTGACATTGAAAAAATATTGGAAAATCTGAGTACGCTAAATCAATTTAAAGCCCTTCTTGAGGGTTATGAACACCTTAAGGACATTGACGACGAGTGGGAGCATTCCTGTGATTTAGATAAAAAAGTGATAAACCTTGAAAAAGTAAACGAAGAACAAGCACAACAAATTGAAATTCTGAATGAACAACTGCTATGTGCTAATGACAGCTTGAATTCTCAGAAAAAACAATTCAGAAAGAATATCATAATTTCATATTGCATCGGAGCGTCGGCATTTCTGTTCTGCTTGATTCATACGATACTTTATTTAGCGGGGATAATATAATGAATGATAAATATCAGAATACATTTCTGAAAAATGCCGAAAAGCTTGACTTAACTACAAGCCAAAACGGCGAAGTCGTATTACTGGCAAATAGAATCGTCAATAGCTGTGACGCTGAGGCAACAAAAGCAATCTGCTCATTGCTCGGTAAAATACACGATGAATTCCCCGATTCCAATAAAGTAAGGCAAATGCTGATTGAATTGAAGGACAGCCTGATAAGTTATTACGGATACCTCAGAATTACAGAAATTTTAGGCAATAAACCAACAAACGAACAAGAGGACAACTACACTCTGACGGATTTGCTCAACGAACTAAACGAACTGACAGGCTTGAAAAAAGTTAAAGATAAGGTAAACGATCTGATAGCTTTTCAAACGGTGCAGAAGCTTCGCAGAGAACAGGGACTGAATATTTCAAAAAACACTATGCATCTTGCCTTTACGGGAAATCCCGGCACTGGCAAAACGACAGTTGCAAGAATCGTCGGAAGAATTTACAAACAATTGGGTCTTTTGTCAAAAGGTCACTTTATCGAAGTTTCAAGAACAGACTTAATAGCGGGTTATCAGGGCCAGACGGCGCTTAAGGTAAAAAAAGTCGTTGAAAAAGCAAAAGGCGGAGTTTTGTTTATAGACGAGGCATACAGCATAACCGAGAACGAAAATTCAGACTCCTACGGCAGAGAATGCTTAACCGAACTGACAAAGGCGCTGGAGGATTACCGTGACGACCTTGTGGTAATTGTTGCAGGCTACACTGAGCCGATGGATAAATTTTTTGAATCAAACCCCGGACTGAAGTCAAGATTCAATACGTTTATTGAATTTGACGACTATAACGAAACCGAGCTTTTTGATATTTTAGTCTTGCTTTGTAAAAAGAATAATTATACTCTGACCAGGTCGGCTGAGGAAAAAATAAAGGAAGTTTTGTCTTATTATGTAAAAAACAAAACCGAGCATTTTGCAAACGGCAGATTAACAAGAAATATATTTGACGACCTTATTATGAATCAGGCAAAAAGAGTGGTAAGCATTAACAATCCGTCAAAATCAGAGCTTACCGATATAACAGCAGAAGACGTTAATACGATGCTGAAAACAAGAATAAGAAGCAGTCCAAACTGATACCTAAAAACACAAATATCTGAAAATCCCGGTTTGTTTAAAACAAATCGGGATTTTCTTTACACAAATAAAAATAATGTCACCATTTATGTGAGAATTTAACTTAAAAAAAGAAGAATGCCTCGAACGCAATCTGCGTGTCGAGACATTCGACTGGTGCCGGTGACCGGACTTGAACCGGTACGGAGTATTAGTCCGAGGGATTTTAAGTCCCTTGTGTCTGCCTATTCCACCACACCGGCATTTAGTAAAACAACACCGCACTTTATAACGGTGTTGTCTTAGAAAATGTTTGGTGACCCGGACGAGAATCGAACTCGTGTTACCGCCGTGAAAGGGCGGTGTCTTAACCGCTTGACCACCGGGCCGGATATGGTAGCGGAAATAGGACTTGAACCTACGACACTTCGGGTATGAACCGAATGCTCTAGCCAGCTGAGCTATTCCGCCGTATTTGCCGATACTCAAAATCAGCAAGATTGATTATATATTATATTTTTCGTTTTGTCAATACCTTTTTCTGATTTTTTTATTTTTTAGTCCGTTATATAAGTCGGCTATGAATTATAGCTCGGTATCTCGGAGTCAGACATTTTTCTATGTCAGACGCAAGATACCACTTTACTTCATCTGTAATCAAAAATAAATTATAAACAGGTGTAGGGAACGATCTTGACCGTTCCGCTGATTTACAACCGACTTCTGACCCGCTCGGAACAGTCAAGACTGTTCCCTACATATATTTTAATCCGACCTATCGCACCACCTTAAAACTGCTCTTTCAGGAAATCAACAATCTCCTCAAAGTGCATTGAGTGGGAGGCTTTTACGAGCACGGTGTCGCCCTCGTTAATCAGCGCTGGGATTACAGATTTTACCTGCTCAACGCTTTCAAACCATTCGCCGTCTGCACCCTTTGCAAGCTCCTTTGCAAGAGGACCTGCCGCAATTACAAGGTCAACGCCCTTGTCCTTTGCGTACTTACCTGTTTCAAGGTGGAGCTTAAGCTCGTCTGCGCCAAGCTCCTTCATATCGCCGAGAATTGCAACCTTTCTGCCCGAAAAGTTTACCAGAGTATCAAGCGATGCCTTAACCGAGGTGGGATTTGCGTTGTAGCAATCGTCAATTATCCTGATTTTGCCTGTATTTATCACATTTGCACGACTGCCGACAGTCTTGTAGGACTGCACGCCGTTTATAAGCTGTTCATCACTCAGACCGAGCAATTTTCCTGCCGCAACAGCCGCAAGCGCATTGCTGACCATATAGCTTCCGATTGCGGGAATCGTCACATTGAGCCTTGTACCATCAAAGCAGAGTGTGCAGGAAATTCCGCCCTCGCCGTTATTTTCGATATCCTCGGCGTAGTAGTCGTTATCGCTTGCAAATCCGAAGTGTATCGGAGTTTTGCCGTTTACCTCTGCAACAGAATAAAGCTTGTCATCGTCACCGTTCAGGATATACTCCGCATTCTCGGCGGCATTTCTGAACATCTCGGTCTTTGCTTTTAAAACGCCGTCACGGTCGCCGAGATTTTCAAGATGACAACAGCCTATTATCGTCAGCACGCAGATTGTGGGCTGTACCATTTCGGAAAGCCTTGTCATTTCGCCGAAGTCGGAAATTCCCATCTCGATTACAGCCGCCTGAGTATCCTCGGGCATTGAAAGTAGTGTAAGCGGAACGCCCAGCTCGTTGTTGAGGTTGCCCTGCGTTTTGTGCGTTCTGAATTTTTGCGAAAGGACTGCGTAAAGCATTTCCTTTGTCGAGGTTTTGCCTACACTTCCCGACACTCCGACAACGGGAATGTCGAATTTCTGACGGTAAGCCTTTGCAATTTTCTTGACTGCCTCAAGCGTTGAGTCAACGAGAATGTACGGCTTAGTCGCATTGACAGGCGGCTTTTCGCAGACTGCGCAGACTGCTCCGCTTGCAAAGCACTTTTCAATATAGTCGTGACCGTCAACTCGCTCGCCTTTGATTGCAAGGAAAAGCGAGCCGTCCTTAATCTGACGGCTGTCACGCTCAACAGAGGTTATTTCAATATTTTTGTCGCTGTCTAATCCCACGAATTTTCCGCCGCAGGACTCGGCAATTTCAGCAAGTGTAAATTTTTTCATTTTTTACCTCGTACTCCCGGAGTGGAGTAATGTATAAATTGTTTCACAATTTATACATAGGGACGTCTGGGAAGCCGTCCCCTACGGATATAGAGGAAACGTTTGTGTATAATTTCGTAGGGGACGGGTTCCTACACGTCCCAAAACGTTACCTATATAACAACATAAATTCGGCAAATAAACCTTTCCTTACAACACGCATCATTACAACTTTTTAAATATGCATGTCGAGATACTCGACCAATCTGCAACTCCACACTCCAAATTATTATGAATTGTATTTAGCCAAAGAAATTTCGATGATTTTTTCGCAGAGATCGGCATAATTTAGTCCCTCAACAGCCGCCTCCTGCGGGAGCAGGCTTGTGGGAGTCATACCCGGAAGGGTATTTGCCTCCAAACAGAACGGCTCGCCGTTTTCGTCAACAAGAAAATCAACTCTTGCGTAGCTGTCGAGGTGAAGCGAATTGTAAGCCGCAACTGCCGCATCACGGAGCTTTTTATCTGTCTGTTCGTCAATGTCGGCAGGGCAGATTTCAACCGTTGCGCCAGCCTGATATTTTGCGGCATAGTCGTAGAATCCCGACTTCGGGATAATCTCAATCGGCGGAAGCGCCTTGCCGCCGAGGAGTCCGACAGAAAACTCCCTGCCCTTGACAAACTGCTCAACGACAATCTCGTTTTCGTATCTGAAAGCGTCCTTAACAGCCGCTAAAAATTCTTCCTCGTTTTCAGCCTTTGCAATTCCCACGCTTGAGCCGCCCGAGCAGGGCTTTACAACGCAGGGGAAAATGCTCCAGCTCTTTGCGTCCTCGGCGTTTTTGAAAATCTCGCCTGCGGGAGTGTTGATTTTATTCTGAACAAAAACGCCCTTTGTAAGACCCTTGTTCATTGCGAGAGCCGAGCCGAGGTAGCCCGTACCGGTGTACTTGATTCCGAGCAAATCAAGGGTTGCCTGCAGCTGTCCGTTTTCGCCCTCTCCGCCGTGGAGCGCAAGGAAGGTTATGTCGGCTTCACTACAGATTTCAATAACGTTCGTTCCGATAAATCTGTCGGATTTGTTCAGGCGGTTTTCTCTTACCTCGCTGAAATCTGAAACGGTTTCGCCGACGTTTGCCTTGTCGGTAAAGCTGTAATTCTGCTTGAAAAGTGCGTCAATGTCGCAGATATTCTGCTCGTAGCCTGTGAAAACGTCGAGCAGTACAACCTCGTGACCTTTTTCACGCAGTGCAGAGGCAACAAGTATTCCCGATGAAATCGACACGTCACGTTCCGTACTGAGTCCTCCTGCAAGTACAACAATTCTCATAATCAATATTCCCCCAAGTTATTCTCCGATTATCTTTATCAGTGCATGCTTGCGGCGTTTGCCATCAAGCTCGTAGTAAAAAATCTGTTCCCATGTGCCGAAGTCAAGCCTGCCGTCTGTGATTGCGCATACAACCTCTCTGCCCATAATAGTGCGTTTGAGGTGAGCGTCGGCATTGTCCTCAAAGCCGTTGTGGGCGTACATATCGTACGGCTTTTCGGGAGCAAGCTTTTCAAGCCAGCGTTCATAGTCGCTGTGAAGTCCGCTTTCGTCGTCGTTTATGAAAACCGAGGCAGTGATGTTCATTGCGTTTACAAGGACTAAACCTTCCTTGATTCCGCTCTCGTCAATTGCATTCTGAACATCCTCGGTAATGCGTATAATTTTTCTGCGCTGAGGTACATTGAACCACAGCTCCTTGCGATAGCTTTTCATAAAATCACCCGTTTATCAGAACATAAATCCGTCCATACCCCAGTACTGAACTTCTTCAAATTTTACGTAGCAGTTACCTCCGTCAACACCTGCTTCTTCGCTCAGGATATTGCAGATTTCGGCGGTCAGCTTTGTATAGTTGTCCTTTGAGGAGCTTCCGAGGATTTTTACCTCGACAAAAGCAATATTTTTGCTTCTGTTCCCCTGAAACATCATAGAAATTTTATCCTCAACAGCGCACATAAGATATGCTTCGCTCTTGCCGGGAATAAGCGAAATTGCCTTTGAAAGACGGCTTTCGATTGTATTTTTTGCAGTATCGTCAAGCGACACGTTTGTTTTAACATTTATAAACGGCATAATAATACCACCTTTAATTGATACTTACCTTATATTATAATATTTATTGCATTTTATTTCAAGTATCATATTCTACAATAAAACAAAAACGCACACCGTATTTTTGCGGTATGCGTTTTTTAATTGACAATTTTAAATTAAAAATTAACAATTAAGGTGGCGGCTTTCAGCCGCAATATAAGTAACGTCGGTAACAAAAGTTTTATTTTTTTACAAGCTTTCTTCTCGACATTAATTGTTAATTGTACATTGTTAATTGTTAATTGCTTCTTCTGCTGTCGGAACACGGTAGGGATAAAGCTGTTCATACGCTTCAAATTCGCTCTCATCCGTAATTGCCGAGGGAATAAGTCCCGTGCAGTCGTATGCAGAGCAGGAATTCATATTTTTGTCGTGGATGCGGTCAAGCTTTTCGCTGTCGGGAATTTTCTTTTCCACTCTCTCACCTCGCTGTTTGCTGTTGTTTATATTTTATACAGAAAGGTGCAAAGTTATGAATGTTTTATTTTACCGTCAGCTTTTTAATTTTGTAAACGTCGCCGTCCATTACGGTGTAGGTGCTTCTCAGCTCGCCATCAATGTCGGGTGAAATGCTCTGGTGAATGTAAAGGCTGTCGATTCCGAAGTCAGCCGCTCCGCCGATGTCGGAAAGATAGTCGTTGCCTATCATAATCGACTCGCTTTTTTCAAGACCGTAGCGGTCAAAAAGCGTTTTGTAGTAGTAAAAATCGGGCTTTGAGCATTCCTCGTCGGAGCTTATGCAGATTCCGTCAAAATATTCGGTAAGTCCGAGCATATTAAGCTCGTTTTCGGTAAAGTAACGCTGAGCGTTTGAGAGAAGATAAATCTTTTTGCCCTTTGATTTGAGCGTGTCGAGCAAGTCGATTACGCCGTCGTAGAGCTTTATGTACTTTGTCGAGTAGCAACGGAAAGCCTCGGCAACAAATGCAATCTGAGCCTTTGTTGTCTTAATGCCCTTTTGCGTAAAGAGCTTTTTGAAAACCTTTTCAATTTTAATGTCAACAACCTTGTATTCGGGGTGGCGCTTTCTTACAGCAGCTTTTTCAAGCTCGACAAGTCTGTCGTACTCGCTGTTTAACTCGTCGTAGGTGTAGTGTGCGCCCTTGTAGCCGTAGAGGATAGCCATCTTCTTCCACAAATCATCATTCCACTCATCGGTGTTGATGTCGATAAGAGTTCCGTAAAGGTCAAAAATATAATTTTTATACATAGTGCAGTCACCGTCCGTAATCTGTAATTTATTTTGATTTTATTCTACCAGTTTACCAAGATAATTGCAATAGAAAACAGGATATGATAAAATATTATATAATTTACAATTTACAATTAAAAATTA
>JBJFHX010000131.1:0-11460 GCA_051893995.1 Ruminococcus sp. | reverse complement strand
GAAGCAATAAGCGAATACAAAAAATCTCCGTCTGCATTTGAAAGGTTTGTTGACAACAGGCTGATTAAAACTGCAAAGGAAAGCTGCAAGCGTGCAAGTGAAGGTGCAGAGCCGCTGCTCGGATATTACCTCGGCTGCGAGGCTGAAAAGAAGGTTATCCACATTATTGCAAGCGGCATAAGAACCAGAACAGGTACGGACACTATCAGAGAAAGGTTGCGTGAAATTTATGGCTAAAAATATTGCCGTAATCGGCGACAGCGAGAGCATAAAGGGCTTTTGCGCAATCGGAATAGACATCTATCCCTGCGAAAATGCTGAAGATTGTCCGCACCTTCTCCGCAATATTGCAGACAGCGACAATTACGCAATTATTTTTCTTACCGAGGAGCTGTTTGATTCGGTTGAAAAAGAGCGCAGCCGCTATGAAGAAAAGCTGACTCCCGCTATTATCCCCGTTCCCGGCGTAAAGGGCAATACGGGTACGGGCTTAAAACGTCTGTCATCGTTTGTTGAACAGGCTGTCGGCTCCGATATTATCTTCAACGATTGAGGTGTAAAATTTGAAAACAGGAATAATTACAAAGGTCGCAGGTCCTCTGGTAATTGCAGACGGAATGCGTGATGCAAATATGTTCGACGTTGTCAGGGTAAGCAGTCAGCGTCTTATCGGCGAAATAATTGAAATGCACGGTGACAAAGCCTCCATTCAGGTTTATGAGGAAACCTCGGGCTTAGGCCCAGGAGAAACCGTTGAATCAACAGGCGCACCGCTTTCTGTTGAGCTTGGACCGGGACTTATCGGTTCAATTTATGACGGTATCCAGCGCCCTCTTAACGAAATTATGAAGGTTGCAGGAACAAACCTCAAAAGAGGTGTTGACGTTCCCTCGCTTGACCACAGCAAGAAGTGGCACTTTACACCGAGCGTAAAGTCAGGCGACAAGGTTGTTTCGGGCGATGTACTCGGTACAGTTCAGGAAACACACGCTGTTTTACACAAAATCCTCGTTCCCAATAAGATTGAGGGTACTGTTGAAAAAATCAGCGAGGGCGACTTTACAATCGACGAGACTATTGCCGTAATCGACAACGGCAAGGATAAAACCGAAGTTAAAATGCTTACAAAATGGCCTGTTCGTGTGGGCAGACCTTACAAGAGAAAGCTCTCTCCCGATATTCTTCTCACAACAGGTCAGAGACCGATTGATACACTCTTTCCGCTTGCAAAGGGCGGTGTAGCCGCTGTTCCCGGACCTTTCGGCTCGGGCAAAACAGTTGTTCAGCACCAGCTTGCAAAATGGGCGGCAGCCGACATCATCGTTTACATCGGCTGCGGCGAGCGTGGCAACGAAATGACCGACGTTCTTAACGAGTTCCCCGAACTTAAGGACCCGAGAACAGGCAACTCGCTTATGGAGAGAACAGTGCTTATTGCAAACACCTCCGATATGCCCGTTGCGGCTCGTGAGGCTTCAATTTACACAGGTATTACTATTGCGGAATACTTCCGTGATATGGGTTATACGGTTGCGCTTATGGCTGACTCCACCTCACGCTGGGCAGAGGCTCTGCGTGAAATGTCAGGTCGTCTTGAAGAAATGCCCGGTGAAGAAGGTTATCCCGCATACCTCGGCAGCCGTCTTGCGCAGTTCTATGAAAGAGCAGGACGAGTTATCGTAAACGGAACAGAGGACACCGAGGGTGCATTGTCCGTAATCGGTGCAGTATCACCTCCCGGCGGTGATATTTCCGAGCCGGTATCGCAGGCAACTCTGCGAATTGTAAAGGTGTTCTGGGGACTTGACGCAAACCTTGCGTATAAACGTCACTTCCCTGCAATTAACTGGCTGACGAGCTACTCGCTCTACACAGACCAGCTTGCTCAGTGGTACAAGGAGAATGCCGCTCCCGACTTTATGGAGCTCAGGGGCAGACTTATGGCTCTGTTACAGGACGAATCGGAATTGCAGGAAATTGTAAATCTCGTTGGTATGGACGCACTTTCCGCTCCCGACAGACTCAAGCTTGAATCTGCACGTTCAATCCGTGAGGACTACCTCCACCAGAACGCATTTGACCCGACAGACACCTACACCTCGCTGAAAAAGCAGGTACTTATGATGCGTGCAATTCTGAGCTACTACGATAAGGCTCTTGACGGACTTAACAAGGGTGCAGACATTGAAATGCTCGTAAATCTTCCCGTTCGTGAAAGAATCGGACGTTTTAAGTACGAGCCTGAAGATAAGATAAACGACGAGTTTGAGCAGATTGAGGCACAGCTCGAAAGCGAAATTGCAGATGTACTGAAAAGGAGTGATGACTGATGCCTAAGGAATACCGTACTATAAGAGAGGTCGCAGGCCCTCTTATGATGATAAGCGACGTTGAGGACGTAAAGTATGACGAACTCGGCGAAATCGAGCTTCCCAACGGTGAAACACGCCGTTGCAAGGTGCTTGAAGTAAACGGCAACAACGCTCTTGTTCAGCTTTTTGAGTCTGCGGCAGGTATTAACCTTGCAGGTTCAAAGGTTCGCTTTCTCGGCAGGTCAATGGAGCTTCCCGTTTCTCCCGATATGCTCTCACGAGTATTTGACGGTCTCGGAAATCCGATTGACGGCGGCCCTGCGCTGATTCCCGAAAAACGACTTGATATTAACGGTACGCCGATGAACCCTGCGGCAAGAAACTATCCGCAGGAGTTTATCCAGACGGGTATTTCCGCAATTGACGGACTTAACACACTCGTCAGAGGTCAGAAGCTTCCGATTTTCTCGGCTTCGGGTCTTCCCCACTCTCAGCTTGCTGCTCAGATTGCAAAGCAGGCGACAGTAAGGGGCAAGAACGAGCAGTTCGCCGTTGTATTTGCTGCAATCGGCATCACCTTTGAGGAGTCAAACTACTTTGTTGAATCCTTTAAGGAAACGGGCGCAATTGACAGAACGGTTATGTTTGTAAACCTTGCAAACGACCCTGCAATTGAGCGTATTGCAACACCGAGAATGGCGCTTACAGCGGCTGAATACCTTGCATTTGACCTTGGTATGCACGTGCTCGTTATTATGACCGATATTACAAACTACGCCGACGCTCTGCGTGAGGTTTCCGCTGCACGTAAGGAAGTTCCCGGCAGACGTGGCTATCCCGGATATATGTATACAGACCTTGCAACTCTTTATGAGCGTGCAGGACGACTGAAAGGAAAAGACGGCTCAATCACTCTTATTCCTATTCTTACAATGCCCGAGGACGACAAAACTCACCCGATCCCCGACCTTACGGGCTATATCACGGAGGGTCAGATTATCCTCTCCCGTGAGCTTTACCGCAAGAGCGTAACTCCGCCGATTGACGTTCTCCCCTCGCTTTCACGTCTTAAGGACAAGGGTATCGGCCCGGAGCGTACAAGAAAAGACCATGCGGCTACTATGAATCAGCTCTTTGCCGCATACGCAAGAGGTAAGGACGCAAGAGAGCTTATGGTAATTCTCGGCGAGGCGGCTCTTACCGATATG
This sequence comes from Ruminococcus sp., assembly GCA_051893995.1. Lineage (GTDB taxonomy): Bacteria > Bacillota > Clostridia > Oscillospirales > Acutalibacteraceae > Ruminococcoides. The sequence continues at coordinate 7,940 of JBJFHX010000131.1, read as the reverse complement.
GATAAGAAGTACGCTGAATTTGCCGAGGCATTCGAAAAAGAATACGTTTCGCAGGGTTACGATAACAACCGCTCTATTGAAGAAACACTCGACATCGGCTGGAAGCTGTTACAGATTCTGCCGAGAAGTGAGCTGAAACGTATCAAGGACGATATGCTCGACGAGTTCTACGGCAAACAATAACTGCATTGAGGGTGCTGATTTATGGCAATAATGAATGTAAATCCCACACGAATGCAGTTGACAAAGCTGAAAAAACAGCTTACAACCGCCGTGCGAGGACACAAGATGTTAAAGGATAAGCGTGACGAGCTTATGCGCCAGTTTCTTGACCTTGTAAGAGAAAACCGTGAACTGCGTGAAAAGATTGAAAAGGAGCTTTCAGAGTGCAACGCTCATTTTGTCAACGCAAGCGCAGTTATGTCAAAGCAAGCTCTTGACGCTTCGCTGATGTCGCCGAAACAGCAGGTGACGATTGATGTTGATTCGCACAACATTATGAGCGTTGAAACACCTGTTTTTACGGCAGGTACAAGGACAAGCGATAAGGGTGATATTTTCCCCTACGGCTTTGCGTTTACGTCTTTTGAGCTTGACGATGCGGTAATGTCGCTCGAAAAGCTGCTTCCCGACCTTATCAGGCTTGCTCAGATTGAAAAGAGCTGTGAAATGATGTCGGCAGAAATCGAAAAGACACGCAGACGTGTAAACTCGCTTGAGCACGTAATGATTCCACGCTATCAGGAAACAATCAAATATATTTCAATGAAGCTCGAGGAAAACGACCGAAGCAGCCGTACAAGGCTGATGAAGGTCAAGGATATGCTGCTTGACAAGGCGCATAACTATTCCGCACATTGAGTTTAAATTAATAAGGGAAATATGCAAACTCACTGCATATTTCCCTTTTATTTTACTTAACTAATTGAAATTTAAATAATTGTTGTGATATAATTACATAGTTGTCACACCCCATTTAGACAACAGATGGGAGGTGTTGACTTGAACATTCTCATTTCTTTTTTAGTGTCTGTCGCAGCAAATATAACTTGCCACTATATTTGCAAACGGCTTGACAGACATAACAAGTGACAACAAGCCTAAAAAGACACCCCACAGAGTGCCGTCTGTGGGGTGTCAATTTTGTGCTAACTTGAATTCTCATCTCTTTTAGCCTACACATATTATATCATATGCTTTCGGCTATTTCAAGTATATGCAGAAATTTATTTTTTATACTGCATTGTGCCTGAAAATATAATATCACATTCAATTAATTATTTCAAGCATCGAGCAATTTACTTTGTTTCAAAGGTGAATTTGCCGTAGCTGTAGGAGCAGACAACGTCTGAATTTTCCTTGACGCTGCCCTCGAGCATTTTCTCGGAGAGTGCGTCCTCAATCTCGCTCTGGATTGCTCTGCGAAGCGGTCTTGCACCGTAGTTTTCATCAAATCCCTTATCGGCAATTGCCGTAACTGCCTCGTCGGTAAAAGTGATTCTGATGTCGAGCTTTTCAAGCCTTTTTGCAAGGGTGCCAAGCATTTTTGTAGCAATCTGCTTGATTTCGTCCTGCGTAAGCTTGTTGAACACGATGATGTCATCAACACGGTTGAGAAATTCGGGACGGAAAACGTTTCGAAGCTCGCCCATTACAAGCTCCTTAATGTCCTTGCTGTCCTGCTCTTTCTCGTTTTCGTCGAAAGCAAATCCGAGAGCTTTCTGTTTTTCTGTAATCAGACGTGCACCGACGTTAGAAGTCATAATAATTACGGTGTTCTTGAAGTCAACCGTTCTGCCCTGCGAGTCGGTAAGTCTGCCGTCCTCGAGAATCTGGAGCAGCATATTGAACACATCGGGGTGAGCCTTTTCAATCTCGTCAAAGAGCACTACCGAATACGGCTTTCTTCTTACCTTTTCGGTGAGCTGACCACCCTCCTCAAAGCCAACATATCCGGGCGGTGAGCCGATAAGCTTTGACACCGTGTGCTTCTCCATATATTCACTCATATCAAGTCGGAGCATTGCGTTTTCGTCGCCGAACATTGCCTGTGCAAGCGCCTTGCAAAGCTCTGTTTTACCTACGCCTGTCGGTCCGAGGAAGATAAACGAGCCTACGGGACGTTTCGGGTCTTTAAGTCCGACTCTGCCTCGTCTGATAGCCTTTGAGATTGCAGAAACAGCCTCGTCCTGACCGATAACACGCTCGTGGAGAACCTTCTCCATATTGAGCAGACGTTCGCTCTCCTCTTTTGTGAGCTGAACAACGGGGATTCCCGTCCAGTCGGAAACGATTTTTGCAATATCCTCGGCGGTTACCTCGCCGCTGCTGTTTTTCTGTCTTTCCTGCCATTCCTTTCTGGCGTTTTCAAGCTGAGCCTGAACCTCTTTCTGCTCGTCACGCAGCTTTGCGGCACGTTCAAAATCCTGCTCATTTACGGCACTTGCCTTTTCCTTTTCAAAGTCGGCAATTCTCTCCTCAAGCGACTTTACGTCGGGCGGTGAAGTAAGCGTTGCAAGCCTTACCTTTGACGCACCCTCGTCGATAAGGTCGATTGCCTTGTCGGGTAGGTATCTGTCGGCAATATAGCGTGATGAAAGCGTTACTGCGGCGTTGATTGCCTCATCGGTAATCTTTACCTTGTGGTGCGCTTCGTAGCTGTCACGCAAGCCTTTGAGGATTTCTATAGCCTGCTCAGGAGTCGGCTCGCCGACCTTTACAGGCTGGAAACGTCTTTCAAGAGCGGCGTCCTTTTCGATATACTTCCTGTACTCGTTAAGCGTTGTTGCGCCGATTACCTGAAAATCACCCCTTGCAAGTGAAGGCTTAAGGATATTAGCCGCATCTGCACTGCCCTCAGCTGCACCTGCGCCTACAATTGTGTGAAGCTCATCTATGAAAAGAATCGTATCCTTTGACTTTTTAACCTCGTCAATCGCCGCCTTGATTCTTTCCTCAAAGTCACCTCTGTACTTTGCACCTGCTATCATACCGGTAAGGTCAAGGCTGACAACCTTTTTATCCTTGAGGATTTCGGGGACGTTGCCGTTTGCAATTTCAAGCGCAAGTCCCTCGGCTACAGCCGTTTTACCTACGCCGGGTTCACCGATAAGCACCGGATTGTTCTTTGTACGGCGTGACAGAATCTGAATTACACGCTCAATTTCCTTTTCACGTCCGATTACAGGGTCAATCTCACCGTTTTTAGCGGCTTTGGTCAAATCTCTGCCGAACTTTTCAAGAGCTGAGCCGTCTTTTCCGTTTCCGTTCTGAGTAGAAAATCCGCCGTTTTCTTCGGCAAAGCCGCCATCCTGACCGCCGTTCTGAAGTCCTCCTGCAACTGCCTGAGCAATTGCATTTTCGCTTACGCCCATCTCGTGCAGGAATGATACTGCGTAGCTGTCGCTCTCGGCGATAACGGCAAGGAGAAGGTGCTCTGTACCTACATAATTGTTGCCCATTCTTGCTGAGGCAAGCATTGCGGCTTTAATCACACGCTTTGTCCTCGGAGTAAAGTCATCGGGAGTAAGCGTTGTTTTCATTCCTACACTGTCTGTTGTGCTGATTTTATCTCTGAGGGCGTCGCCTGTTACTCCGCACTGTTCGAGAGCCGCTGCGGCTACGCCCGTACCCTCGCTTAAAAGTCCGAGAAGTATATGCTCTGTGCCGACGTAATTGTGGCCCATATCCTGTGCAGATTCAATTGCGAGGTTAAGTGCTCTGTTTGCTTTTTGTGTAAATCCTCTGAATTCATACATAGTCATAACCCTCTTTCTTTTTTGATTGTTTTATTTTATTATCCTATTTATCTTAACGTTGTCGTAGGGACACGGCGAGCCGTGTCCTCACAAAAATTGCAATACAATTTTTGTGGATGGGACGTCTGGGAAGCCGTCCCCTACGGAAAGGTTATTTATTACTATAATGATGATACAATCGGTAAAGTTTGATAATCACTGCGGACACGGCACGCCGTGTCCCTACGTCAGTAACTTAAATGTCTGTACTATATTTCCTGACGTACCAAAACTCCAAACTTGCCTTTAAAGCTCTGCTCTTATGAGCTTTGCCCTTTCAATATCTCTGTCGTGAGCCGACAGATTTTTGTTGAGCGATACAGTCAACGTTGCAGGTTCGACTGCAATCATTAACTTGTCTATTGTTTCGGTTGATACGTCGGTAATCTGATTTGACACTATGCCGAGTCGGACGTTTGACAGAAGCTTTAAAGCCTCATCGTGCGAAATCACAAGCGCCGAATGCAGAATACCTAAGCTCCTGCTGATTGCGTCCTGAATGTCAATGCTTGAGCAGAGTCTTTCTCTCGCCTGATTTTCCTGTGCAATAAGCTGTTCTGTTATGTTTTTCAGGTTCTCGATTGCCGCCTTTTCGGAGATACCGAGAGTTACCTGATTTGAAAGCTGATAAAGTGCGCCCTTTGGCTCTGTACCCTCGCCGTGTGCTCCTCTGATTGTAAGTCCGAGCTTTGAGAGATTGCCTGCAATACGGTTGATTGCTCTGCTCTTTTCAAGTGCAGGAAGATGGAGCATTACCGAAGCTCTCATACCAGTACCGAGGTTTGTCGGGCATTGTGTGAGGTAGCCGAGCTTTTCATCAAAAGCAAAGTCGAGGTTTTCGTCAAGCAACGTGTCGAGCTTATCAGCGGTGTCGTATGCCTGTTCAAGCGACAATCCCTTTGTGATTACCTGAAGTCTGATGTGATCCTCCTCGTTAATCATAATGCTGAAACACTCGTCCTTGCTTATTAAAAGCGCACGTCCGTCATTGTCACTTATAAATTCGGGACTTACAAGCCTTTTTTCAACAAGAGAAACACTTTGTGAAGAAGTAAGTTCGCTCATTCTTATGAACGAAAAATCGGAAGCTACTGAGCTGCCGCTGTTCTTGACAGCGTCCCTGACCTTTTCGATTACCTTTTCCCTGCCCTGAGAATTTAATTTGCATGGGAACGGAAAATCTTTCAGGTTACGTGCAAGCCTTATTCTGGTTGAAATTACAACATCATTGCTCATTTTTATGCCTCCAATTCCTTGATTTTATCTCTTAACTCTGCGGCGTGTTCAAAATTCTGATCCTTTACCGCCTTGTCGAGTTCTGATTTTAATCTATTGATTTTTTCCTCTTTGGTTTCTTCGGCAGGCTTTGACTGCTTTGCTTTTTCGGCAAGTCTGCTGTTTTTTCCGCAGTGAGTGGTGTTGCCGTGAATTCTTCTGATTGACGGAAACAGCTCATCAGCAAAAACGCTGTAGCAGTTTGCACATCCTACATGACCTGACTTTGCAATATCCGAATAGGTACTGCCGCAGAACTCACAGCGAGTAGCCTGCGTTCTTGCCGGAAGTACGTTTCCGAAGAAGCTGCCGAGGAAGTTTGAAAATTCATCCTCCATATCGCTGAAAACATTTGTATATCCCATTTTTTTTGCACATTCACTGCAAAGGTCGTATTCCTTGAATTCACCGTTGATGATTGTTTTTACATGTGTGTTAGCATTGTTTGCTCCGCATTTCTGGCATTTCATAAATAAAACCTCCTAAATAAATCTTTATTCAATGGTCAGAAGCATATTCTTGAATAAATCTGCTCTTACCGTATCTCGTTTGTCCTGTTCAATCTGCGAAAGCGTTCTGTCCGAAAGTGCCGCCGCAATTATTTTTGCCGACTGCAGCTGAAGCATATCACGCTGTAGCATATTGTTAAGCATTGCCTCAGCCGTAGCCTTGTCAAGCGAAGAGCCTATAGAGTTTATTATATGCATAATCGCTGTGCCTCTATCCATTTTTACCCGGCTGATGCGTATGTAGCCTCCGCCGCCTCTTCTGCTCTCTACAATATATCCGAGTTCCGGAGTAAAGCGTGAAGTAATTACGTAGTTTATCTGGCTCGGCACACAGCCGAGATTTCCGGCAAGCTCGTTTCGCTGAATTTCGGCACTGCCGTTTTGCTCATCGAGCATTTGTGTAATATATTGAGCTACCAAATCGCTCATTCTCATATAATCGCCTCATTTCAGTTTCAGCAATACCGCACATAAGCTGTGCGGCGTTGCCTTTATATAATAGGTCATTGTCGGGCTTGGTGTTTTGGTTTATAAGTAGGAAGATTACATTTCATCCACTCTTTTTGTCCTTTCCTGACCTTTGATTCTATTATAATTTTATAGTCAGTTAAAGTCAAAGTCAATAAAAGTCAATTAATTAACTACTTTCTTTATTATGCTCTTGAATTCTTTATTATTCTCGCTTTTACTCAATTTTGAAATATTTTTGACTTTTTTTGACCTTTCGATTTTTTAGAAATAAATTTAAAAATGTTGTGACTGTTCACCTGTTTATGATATACTTAAATCAGAAAATTATTTTGCGGAGGAGAAAATGAAGCATTATATGAATCTGAATCCCGAGCCGTTTAAAATGATATCATCGGGTAAAAAAACGATAGAATTAAGGCTTAATGATAAAAAGCGAAAAGCAATCAGTCTTGGCGACACGATAGTTTTTACGAATACTAAGGATAGCAACAAGCAAATTTTTGCTACGGTAACAGCGTTACATAAATTCAAAAACTTTATAGAATTATATGAAAATCTTCCACTTTTAAAATGCGGATATACCGAGGCGAATATTGACAACGCAAAACCCGAGGATATGAACCTTTATTACTCTAAAGAACTTGAAAAAAAATACGGTGCACTGGGAATTGAGCTAATTGTTGATTATACGATAGCTGATTGCGAAAATACTGACGAGGATTATATCTGCGACAAACTTGTAGAGTATAATTTATCGCAGGTACCAGCTACCCAGAAAATTCATTTTGAAAACATAAATAAAAAAATCCTGAACGCAAACGGTGAAATCATTGCAGGATGCGTTGCAAGAATGTACTGCTGGAATGTGCTTTATATTGATATTTTGTGGGTGGACGAAAACTACAGGCATAAGGGTTTAGGCACAAAACTTCTTGAATATATTGAGAATACAGCAAAAGAAAAAGGCTGTTATCTTGTTCATCTTGACACATTTGATTTTCAGGCAAAAGATTTTTATTTAAATCACGGATATGAGATTTTCGGTATTCTGAAAGACTGTCCGAAAGGGCATTGCAGATACTATTTAGAAAAGAACATTTGACATAACATACATTAAAAATTAGCTCTTCATTATTCAAAATTCCATAAAATACCTTGTCTTAAAATTGAAATTTCGCTATTATTTTCAGTATAAAAAAATTGTGATAACAAACAATATTAAAGCAACTTATGCAACACCGCAAATTCTTTTGCGGATAAAAAATCTGTGAAAATTTAATTTTAAATAAAGGGAGATTTCAGATATGAAGGCGACCGGTATTGTTAGAAGAATTGACGATTTAGGCAGAGTGGTTATTCCTAAGGAAATCCGCAGGACTCTGCGTATTCGCGAAGGCGACCCGTTACAGATAACACTGACAAATGAGGATTTATTCTGCAAGGCAATGCTGAAATTAGGCGAAAGAATGGGAGTATGATATAAAAAATGCGTAAAAAATGAAAATACAAAAATCAATTTACAGATGATAAAATATAGCAGTAGAAAACAATGCCATTTAGCCTTTCAGGCTTTATGGGGTTACAGGGAAGTTAAGGCGGTTAGCACTTTTTGACGTCGTATTTCATATGACGTTGGAGGTGATGCACTATGACTGAAACAGTATTATTGATTTTATTATTGATAGCACTCGCTGAAGTCGTTAAGTACATAAAAAAATAACCGCCCAACTGCCGGCAAGCAAATGTTGGACGATTATTTAATCTAAAACATAAGTTCTGGCTAACCGCTTTTAACGGTTACCCTGTAATCTTATTATATAGCATTAAAATTCCAATGTCAATATACACGACTTGAAAAGGAGGTCATTGTATGAAAAAAAGATTATTG
>JBJFHX010000130.1:0-11577 GCA_051893995.1 Ruminococcus sp. | reverse complement strand
GAAGGTTTGTTAATATCAACCTGTCTGCTCGAACTGCGTGTCGAGGCACTCGACTAAATTTTCTTGTCAAATTCACTTCCGCAGCGAGGGCATCTTACAACGTGATTGCCCTTTTTATTTTTTACACGTAATTGTGCCTTGCAGACAGGGCACTTGATGTATCTGAAATCCTTGCGGTCACGGAACTTTTTCTGAGTAAGCGTAAACCAGTTTTTAACGCTGTCAAAAATCTGAGTAAAAGTCCTGTTTTCAAGACTTCTCTTGTTGATATTGCGTGACAGCGCACGAAACAACGCATAAGCAATTACGGCGAGCATAAGCAAATCAATGACAAGGCTTGCCGTTCTGTTCCATATAAAAATATTAATAAACCAAAGCACAAGGAAAACAATGTATAAAAAGTTGTTGAACTTGTCGTTACCGTATCTTCCCTGCATAAAAATTGCAATTCTCTGCAAAAATCCACGCATAAAGCTCATCCTTTCAGGCTTATTTTATCACTTTGGCTCAATTAGTTCAATACGCATTTTGTCGCATTTGTCTGCTGTATTATTATGTCCTGACAAACTGCTTCATCTCGAGCGGAGTTCTGCCGTAAATTTCCTTACAGGTAAGAATCAGCGAATTTACATTCGGAAATCCGTTTTTCAGCGCAGCGTCCTTAACCGATATTTCGCTGTCACGCAAATCCTTGATTGCGTGGTCAAGTCGGATTCTGCGCAGGTATTTTGAAAAGGTCATCTCATTCTTATCCTTAAAATACTTTGAAAAATGCGCAGGCGTCATACCCACGTAGTTTGCAATTTCAGTAAGTGAAATGTCACTGGCGTAATTTTCTTCCATATAATTAAGCGCACTCTTTGCACAGTCAAAGTCGTATGAGTCCGACCCCTTTACATAGCTTATATTTGGATTTTTATAGTGCTTTATGAGATTATACGAAATATTATTAAGTATAGCTTTGATTCTCAGGATTTCAAGCCTGTCGTTAAGATTTTCACATTCATACAAAACCTTCAAAGAGTGTGCTATCTTATTGCATGCATCTCCCTCTTTAATCTCAAACGTCGGTATTTCATCGGGGTTTTCAAAATACGGCTTTAAAATTTTGGGAGAAATATTGACAACTACAAATTGCAATTCGTCTGTTACGTCACAGTAGGAGTGAATTTCCTCGCTGTTCATAAAATAAACCTCTCCGTCGTTTAAAACAATCTGACAGTCAATCTTCTGCACCTTTAAGGGACCCTTTTTTACATAGATAAATTCGTAATCTCTGTGCCAATGCAGAGTGAAGTTAAAATCATCAATCATCTCGGGACAACGGAAAATTTTAGCCGCATAATTCGGACTCGGCTCAATCAAAAATCTCTTGTAATTCATAACCCACCTCAAAAACTTATACCTTAATTCAATCCTATACTCTAACGTAATCAGCGCAGAAATAGACGTACTTCAGGTCGGCAATAACTGCCGAATGGTCCGTTTTGACAACAACAGTCTTTCTTTTTTTATTGCTGATTTGCGCCACACACTCAGCTATGTTGCACGTTGCAGGCTCGTAACCGTATTTTTTAAAGAACTCATCAATAGTCATAACCTCGGAATTATAGCCCTCGAACATATGCAAAAGCGAATAGTCAATAAGCTTGTATTCCTCATCAAGTATATGGATTCCGATATCCGCATTAACAAGCTTGTCAATGTAGTACGGTGCGTCGTTGAGGAAAAGTCCAGTTTTGTACGCTCCGATTGACACCGTTAAATCGGAATTTACGGCTATATCGGCAACGCCCGTATCACCGTTAAGTCCGCTGTTGATGTCAGCACTGACTACGTATGCATTTGTTGAATTAATCTGCTCAACGGCGTATCTGATTTCACCCTTAAGCTCGCCCGAAAAACCTGTTCCGAGCAGGCAGTCAACGACAATATCATAGCCTGTAAAGCCGTTTGCAAGTTCAAGCCTTTCTTCCTGCGCACCGAGGGAAAGCGCAGTTTTGTAGTAGTAAAGGCCGTCCTTTGAAAAGCCGTCCGACGCTCGGAAAATTGTCGGAGTAACTCCGTTTTTGCAGAGTATACACGCAAGAGCGTAGCCATCGCCGGCATTGTTGCCTTTACCGCAAACTATGGCAACATTACCGACAAACTGCACCGCGTTATAAATTCCCTGAGCCGCCCTGTACATAAGCTCGGCAGAGCTTGTGTGGTGTTCAATTGTATGCGCATCGCTTCTGCGCATATTTTCAACCGATACTACCTGTAATAAATCCATTTTAATTACTTCCTTTATACTTGTGGAAATATGTTATCATCCGCATCATATGCAACCTGAGCCGCCTCTATATCCATATTGCAGGTAAGGCGGAAAAGCGAAACAGAGCTGAAAAATTCGTCAAGAAGCGTGAGGAGCTTCTCCATATTTTTCCTGTCGGCAGGCACAACGGTAGCTTCAAGAATATTTTTGAAAACCTCGCCAGGTTTCACTCTTACAGCGCTGTTTTCTTCGCCCCTTTGCAAAATGTAAACCGCCTTTACGGGTGCTTTTACATTATTTCCGATGTTGCTTTTTCCCATCCATGGCGTACCGTAAACGTAGAAAACACCGTCTTTTTTGCGGATAATCGGCTTGTCGTCGTTAATCATCACAACTTTTTCTTTAAAAAGCTTTCTCCACAATGCCGTATGGGTTGACTTGCCCGTACCGCTTACGGCGGTGAAAACATATCCTTCATTGTCAAGCATAAAACTTGAAGAATGAAAGAAAAAACCGTCGTAATTTTCAAGAATTCTGTTGCAGATTTGCGTGAGAATAAGGGTACTTTCAGCCGCAAAGCTGCTGCATCTCTCTTTTGAATTTGCAATATATTCTTCAATTTCGCCTTTCGATACTTTCACTTCAAAATCAAATAAATCGGAATTTGTGATGTAAGGTGAAAGCCGTTTTTTGATTTCTTCGCTTAGCGGGTTTATTAAAATATTGAGGTCTGCAATATTATAAATTGACATAAATTGCTCCGGTTCTTGCACAGGACAATATATCAGAAATCGCTGTGCAGAATTTTACAACAAGAAATTATACCACAAAAACAGGCTTTTGGCTACTGTTTTTTATAAAATTTAATCCGATTGTAAATGTACTTTTTTAATTAAACAAAAGCTAAACGATAATTTGCGGCGAGCCGCCGCAGGCAATTCGGCAGGGTAGCCCCTGCAGGCAAAACGAGTGAAAAAATCGGATTGTTTGGATAAAACGGTTGCCCGAATTTTAAATTGATATATAGGTAAAGTTTCGGGACGTCAGGGATGCCGTCCCCTACGGATATAGAGGAAACGTTTGTATTACAATCGTAGGGGACGGGTTCCTACACGTCCCATTCACAAAAATTGCGTGCAATTTTTGTGTGGACACGGCACGCCGTGTCCATACGTTGACATATGAAGTTAAGTAGTATCCTGCGTAAGACATAGAAAAATATATGACTCCCGAGACACCGGGGTTTGTCAATCACCGACTTATATAACGGACTAAAAAAGGCACACCTTTCGATGTGCCTTTAGGTCTTAGATTATTCCTCTGCAAAAGCAGGAGTTTCTTCGTCAGCAGACGTAGTATCAATTACTTCTGCGGGAGCTTCGCTTTCGCTTTCAGCAACAACAGGAGCGTTGCTTTCAAGCTCAACGTTAGCGTATCTTCTCATACCTGTACCGGCAGGAATAAGCTTACCGATACATACGTTCTCCTTAAGACCAACAAGCGGGTCAACCTTGCCCTTGATTGCGGCGTCGGTAAGAACTCTTGTTGTTTCCTGGAACGATGCGGCTGAGAGGAAGCTGTCGGTTGCAAGAGCAGCCTTTGTAATACCGAGCAGAAGCTGGGTAAAGGTCGCCTCTCTGAGTCCCTCTTCACCTGCTGCAATACGCTTTTTGATTTCCTTGTTTTCAGCAAGCACCTCGTTCTTGTCGTAGGTCTGACCTGACATAAACTTTGTATCGCCTGCGTCATCAACTTTTACCTTGCGCATCATCTGGCGAACAATAACCTCGATGTGCTTATCGTTGATTTCAACACCCTGTAAACGGTAGGTGCTCTGAACTTCGCTGATAAGGTAGTTCATTACAGCCTCTGGTCCGAGAATGTCGAGTATATCGTGCGGATTGACAGCACCGTCGGTGATTTTGTCACCCTTCTTAATCTGCTGTCCTTCCTGCACCTTTACACGGAAACCGAACGGGATAAGGTATGCTCTTTCCTCGCTTGTTTCCTTGTTATAGATTACTGCGTGACGGGCGTTCTTGATTTCTTCAAAGCGAACTTCACCGTCGATTTCACTGATGATTGCAAGGCTCTTAGGCTTACGGGCTTCGAACAGCTCCTCAACTCTCGGAAGACCCTGTGTGATATCTTCGGCAGATGCAACACCGCCGGTGTGGAACGTTCTCATTGTAAGCTGTGTACCAGGCTCACCAATTGACTGAGCGGCGATGATGCCGACAGCCTCTCCGACAGTAACAGGCTGACGGTTTGCAAGATTGGAGCCGTAGCACTTTCTGCATGCACCGTGTTTTGCACGGCAGGAAAGTACGGAACGGATTTTGATGCTTTCAACACCTGAATTTACGATGATGTCAGCTTCCTTGTCGCCCATCATAACGTCCTTTGAAACAAGCACGTTGCCGTTTGAGTCGCAGAAGTCATCAAGCAGATAACGTCCGATAAGACGTTCGTGGAGTCCCTCAATTACGTTTGACTCGCCTGCCCTGATGTCGAAGATTTCAAGACCCTCTGTAGTTCCGCAGTCCTCCTCACGGATGATAACCTCCTGAGATACGTCAACAAGACGACGTGTGAGGTAACCTGAGTCGGCGGTACGGAGAGCCGTATCGGCAAGACCTTTACGGGCACCACGAGATGAAATAAAGTATTCGAGAATGTTAAGACCTTCACGGTAGTTAGCACGAATCGGAATTTCGATTGTTTTACCTGATGTGTTGGCGATAAGACCACGCATACCTGCGAGCTGACGAATCTGGCTCATACTACCACGGGCACCGGAGTCAGCCATCATAAAGATTGGGTTGTAGCGGTCAAGGTTCTTCTGAAGTGCGTCGGTTACATCGTTTGTAGCCTTCTCCCAGATGCGGAGAATTTCGTCGTAACGCTCCTCGTTGGAACGAAGACCCATCATATATTCTTCACGGATTACGTCTACTTCTTCCTCAGCCTTAGCAATAATTTCCTTCTTCTGCGGAGGAATTACAGCGTCGCAGACTGCAACTGTGATAGCACCCTTTGTTGAGTACTTGTAGCCCTGTGCCTTGATGTCGTCAAGCACCTGACTTGTCTTTGAAGTGCCGTGAATTTTAATGCATCTGTCGATAATCTTTTTAAGACCTGACTTGCCTACAAGGAAGTCAACCTCAAATTTGAATCTGTTTTCGGGGATTGAACGGTCAACAAAGCCTAAGTCCTGAGGAATCGGGTTGTTGAATATAATCTTGCCGATTGTGGTATCAACGAGCGCAGACTCCATTTTGCCGTCGATTTCCATCTCACGTCTTACCTTGATTTTGGAGTGGAGCTGGATTACGCCGGTCTGGTAAGCCATCATAACCTCGTCAATGTCACGGAATACCTTGCCTTCGCCTGCTTCTCCGTCCTTATCAAGTGTAAGATAGTAGGAACCGAGAATCATATCCTGTGTAGGAACGGCAACAGGCTGACCGTCTGAAGGCTTGAGCAGGTTGTTTGCGGCAAGCATAAGGAATCTTGCCTCTGCCTGTGCTTCAGCCGAAAGCGGAACGTGAACAGCCATCTGGTCGCCGTCGAAGTCGGCGTTGTAAGCTGTACATACAAGCGGATGAAGCTTAAGCGCACGTCCTTCAACGAGAACAGGCTCGAACGCCTGAATACCAAGACGGTGAAGTGTAGGCGCACGGTTGAGGAGTACAGGGTGTCCCTTGATTACAACCTCAAGAGCGTCCCATACGTTGTCCTTTGCACGCTCAACTGCTTTTCTTGCGGATTTAATATTCTGTTCAGCCTTTGTTTCAACAAGGCGTTTCATAACAAACGGCTTGAACAGCTCAAGAGCCATCTCCTTAGGAAGACCGCACTGATACATTTTGAGTTCAGGACCTACAACGATAACTGAACGTCCCGAGTAGTCAACACGCTTACCGAGAAGGTTCTGACGGAAACGTCCCTGCTTACCCTTAAGCATATCGGAAAGTGACTTAAGTGCACGGTTGTTGGGGCCTGTTACGGGTCTGCCTCTTCTGCCGTTGTCGATAAGTGCGTCAACAGATTCCTGCAACATTCTCTTCTCGTTGCGGATGATAATTTCAGGCGCATTAAGCTCGAGAAGCTTCTGAAGTCTGTTGTTTCTGTTGATTACACGGCGATAGAGGTCGTTTAAGTCGGATGTTGCAAAACGTCCGCCGTCAAGCTGAACCATAGGACGGATATCCGGCGGAATTACCGGAACAACGTCAAGAATCATCCACTCGGGGCGGTTGCCCGACAATCTGAAGCTTTCTACAACGTCAAGACGCTTTAAAAGACGAACTCTCTTCTGTCCCGAAGCTGTTTCAAGCTCCTCCTTAAGCTGTTTGGAAAGTGCGTCAAGGTCGATTTCTTCAAGGAGTTTTTTGATGGACTCAGCGCCCATTCCTGCCTCAAAGTCGTCCTCGTACTTTTCACGCATATCGTTGTATTCATTCTCGGTAAGGCACTGGAGCTTTGCAAGGTCACGGCAGTCGCCGGGGTCTGTTACAATGTACTGTGAGAAATAGAGTACGTTTTCAAGTGCCTTGGGAGAAATATCGAGCATAAGGGCAATTCTTGAGGGAATACCCTTGAAATACCAGATGTGTGAAACAGGAGCGGCAAGCTCAATGTGGCCCATACGCTCACGTCTTACCTTTGCACGTGTTACCTCAACGCCGCAGCGGTCGCAGACCTTGCCCTTGAAACGGATTCTCTTGTACTTTCCGCAGTGGCACTCCCAGTCCTTTGTAGGTCCGAAAATACGCTCGCAGAACAAGCCGTCACGTTCGGGCTTAAGTGTGCGGTAGTTGATGGTTTCGGGCTTCTTAACCTCGCCGTAAGACCACGCTCTTATCTGCTCAGGGGAAGCAAGTCCGATTTTTATTGAGTCAAAAACATTATTGTCTATCATTGTACTTCCTCCTTACATTTCATCGTTGCCAAAGTCGTCAAAATCAAAGAAATCGTCGTCGGCTTCTTCGTCGGCAAGGGATTCGTCAAACATATTGCCTTCTTCGCCGCCCTCGTCAAGCGTATAGCCGTCCATTGAGGTCATAACGTTTTCTTCTTCAAATTCTGACGGTGCTGTTGCCTCTGCAATATCCTCGTCCTCGTCGAACTTCTGCTTGATGTCAATCTCTTCGCCCTTTTCGTCAAGCACACGAACATCAAGAGCAAGTGACTGAAGCTCCTTGATAAGAACTCGGAATGATTCGGGAATACCCGGTGCAGGAATATTCTGTCCCTTTACGATAGCCTCGTAGGTCTTTACACGTCCTACAACGTCGTCAGACTTAACAGTAAGAATTTCCTGAAGTGTATAAGCTGCGCCGTAAGCCTCAAGTGCCCAAACTTCCATCTCACCGAAACGCTGACCGCCGAACTGAGCTTTACCGCCCAGAGGCTGCTGAGTAACGAGGGAGTAAGGACCTGTGCTTCTTGCGTGGATTTTTTCGTCAACGAGGTGATGCAGCTTGAGGTAGTACATATATCCTACCGTTACGGGGTTGTCAAAGCGTTCGCCTGTACGTCCGTCGATAAGCCATGTCTTACCGTCCTCGCTGTAACCTGCGTCCTTAAGAGCAGTAAAGATGTCCTGCTCGTGTGCGCCGTCAAATACGGGAGTCATAATCTTCCAGCCGAGTGCTTTAGCCGCATAGCCGAGGTGAACCTCAAGCACCTGACCGATGTTCATACGTGAAGGTACGCCCAAGGGGTTGAGCACGATGTCAAGCGGAGTACCGTCGGGGAGGAAGGGCATATCCTCAACAGGGAGGATTCTTGAAACGACACCCTTGTTACCGTGACGGCCTGCCATCTTGTCGCCTACGCTGATTTTACGCTTAAGTGCAAGGTAAACTCTTACCACCTTGTTAACGCCGGGCTGAAGCTCGTTTCTGCTGTCGGCACGTGTGAATACCTTAACGTCAACAACAGTACCGCATTCGCCGTGGGGCACACGCAGAGAAGTATCTCTTACCTCTCTTGCCTTTTCACCGAAGATTGCACGGAGAAGTCTTTCCTCTGCTGTAAGCTCGGTTTCACCCTTAGGAGTAACCTTACCTACGAGAATATCTCCTGCCTTAACCTCGGAGCCAATCTGAATGATACCGTCCTCGTCGAGGTACTTTAAAACGTCCTCGCCGACATTCGGGATATCTCTTGTAATTTCTTCGGGACCGAGCTTTGTATCTCTTGCCTCTGTATCGTATTCCTCAATGTGGATTGAGGTGTAAACATCATCACGAACGATTTTTTCGTTGATAAGTACGGCGTCCTCGTAGTTGTAGCCTTCCCATGTCATAAAGCCGATGAGAGCGTTTTTACCGAGTGCGATTTCGCCGTTGTCGGTTGCAGGTCCGTCTGCAAGAACCTCGCCCTTCTTTACACGCTGTCCTCTTTCAACAATAGGACGCTGATTGAAGCAGGTACCCTGGTTTGAACGCAGGAACTTGATAACCTCAAAGTCCTGAACTCTGCCTGAGTCGTACTGAACACGGATGTTGCGTGCGTCAACGCTCATTACAACACCGTCTTCCTCAGCAAGGATACAAACGCCTGAGTCTGTGCCTGCCTTGTATTCCATACCCGTTCCGACAATAGGAGCCTGTGAACGGAGAAGCGGAACAGCCTGACGCTGCATGTTCGCACCCATAAGAGCACGGTTTGCGTCGTCGTTTTCGAGGAACGGAATCATTGCCGTAGCAACGGATACAACCATCTTAGGCGATACGTCCATATAGTCAAATCTGTCGGGAGGAAGCTCGACGAACTCGTCACGGTAACGTCCGACAACTCTTGAATGAACAAATCTGCCGTTTTCGTCGAGCGGCTCGTTAGCCTGTGCTACAATGTAGTTATCCTCGACGTCTGCTGTCATATATACAACCTCGTCGGTTACAACGCCGGTTTCCTTGTCAATCTTACGGAAAGGAGCCTCAACAAAGCCGTACTTGTTGATTTTTGCAAACGAAGCAAGGTATGAGATAAGACCGATGTTAGGTCCTTCAGGAGTTTCGATAGGACACATACGTCCGTAGTGGGTGTAGTGAACGTCACGAACCTCGAATCCTGCACGGTCACGTGAAAGACCGCCGGGGCCGAGGGCTGAAAGACGGCGCTTGTGAGTAAGCTCTGCAAGCGGGTTTGTCTGGTCCATAAACTGTGACAGCGGCGAAGAACCGAAGAACTCCTTGATTGCCGCTGTTACAGGACGGATATTTATAAGTGAGTTGGGAGAAAGCGAGTCCATATCCTGCGACTGGGTTGTCATTCTCTCTCTTACAACTCTTTCAAGTCTTGAAAAACCGATTCTGAACTGATTCTGCAAAAGCTCGCCTACGCTGCGGATACGTCTGTTGCCGAGGTGGTCGATATCGTCGGTGTTTCCTACGCCGTGTGCAACGCAGTTGAGGTAGTTGATTGTAGCAAAGATATCCTCAACTGTAATATGGTTGGGAACAAGCTCTGCTGCACGCTCACGGAGCATTGACTTTAGCTCGTCTTCGTCTGATGCGCTGTCGAGGATTTCGCAGAGAACGTCAAAGCGAACGTGCTCCTTGATTTCACACTCAGCCTCAGCGTCGAAATCAACATAACAGCCGATGTCAACCATACCGTTTGAAATAATCTTTACGATTGTTTCGTCGGCAGCCTTTACGTAAGCTACGTTTACGCCTGCGTTTTCAATTTCAAAAGCCTTTTCCTTTGAAATCTTCTCGTCACGCAGAGCCATAACCTCGCCTGTTCTGGGGTTGGCAATTGGCTCTGCAAGCACCTGTCCTTCAAGGCGGTTTGCAATACCGAGCTTTTTGTTGTATTTATATCTGCCGACCCTTGACATATCGTAACGGTTGGGGTCGAAGAACAGATTGTTGATGTGAGTTCTTGCGCTGTCAACTGTCGGAGGCTCAGACGGACGGAGCTTTTTGTAAACCTCGATAAGACCTTCTTCAACGTTTGAAGCCTGGTCCTTTTCGATTGTAGCCTTCATTCTCTCGTCGTCGCCGAAATATTCAAGGATTTCAGCGTCAGTGCCTAAGCCGAGCGCTCTGATAAATGAAGTAACGGGGAGCTTTCTGTTTTTGTCGATACGAACATAGAAAACGTCGTTTACGTCTGTTTCATATTCAAGCCACGCACCACGGTTAGGAATTACGGTTGTTGAGTAAAGCTCCTTACCTGTTTTGTCGTGGTCCATTTTATAGTATACGCCGGGGCTTCTTACGAGCTGTGAAACAATAACACGCTCTGCACCGTTGATTACGAATGTTCCGCTCGGAGTCATAAGCGGGAAATCACCCATAAACACGTTGCTTTCCTTAATTTCGCCCGTCGACTTATTCAAAAGTCTTGCAGTTACACGCAGAGCTGCCGAATATGTTGCGTCACGCACCTTACATTCGATAACGCTGTAGTTCGGATGTTCCACGTCAAGGGTGTAATCAATAAAATCAAGAACGAGGTTATTCTGGTAATCGGTGATACCCGACACGTCCTTGAATACTTCCTTAAGACCTTCATCAAGAAACCACTGGTAGGAGGCTTTCTGAATTTCAATAAGGTTGGGCATATCGATTACTTCATCGATTTTACCAAAGCTCATTCTCTCGGTGTTGCCAAGCTTTACGGGTTTGACATTTACCATAGGCTTATCACTCCTTAAATATTTTAAAACAAAACGGTAATATTCCGACTGTCAGTAAAAGTAAAAAAAGTGTAATAAAAAACTTCTTGACACAAAGAATTATTTGTGATAATATCCCTTTGTTAAGTTGTGTTTTTCAAAAAATTTCCTACCTCGTCGGTACATATCCCCATTATGGTACATTTTACTATTTTATAGCGAAGTTATCAAGTTGTCAAGAGGATTTTTAAGGAAATTCAGCCGATTTTTAAGATTTTTTAAAATTTTTGTGTTTTAGTTCTTCAAAGGAAATATATTTTTCTTTGGAGTTTATTTTTATGTTAAAAGAAACGCCCGACAGCGTTTATGATTTTTGTATAGGATTTTGTGTGTGCAGTTAACGGTCGCTACGTTACGAATTTGTAATAGTGCGTGTTGTTTGGAAAAGTTTGTTTGCTGATTTTATATTGATATATCGGCAACGTTTCGGGACGTGTGGGAACCCGTCCCCTACGGATTTAGAGGAAACGTTTAGAATACAGTCGTAGGGACACGGCGTGCCGTGTCCGCAGTGGCAATCAAACTTTACCGATTAAACCGTAGTTATAGGGGAAAACAAACCTTTCTGTAGGGGACGGCATCCCTGACGTCCCGTTTCATAAATTGCAACGCAATTTATGAA
>JBJFHX010000129.1:0-11615 GCA_051893995.1 Ruminococcus sp. | reverse complement strand
TGCAATGTACAGTAAAAATACAGTGAAGATAGATATTGCAGGAACGGTTGAAAGTATTGCACAAATCACAGCAGAAAAGCTGTATGAAGTATACAATGTGTTCTACAATCTCAATAATATGGCGCTTTGTGTTTCGGGCAATGTGACGGTTGAACAGGTGATTAAAATTGCAGATAAAATGCTAAAGCCCTGCGAAAAGCACGAAATTACGAATTACTTTGAAGACGAGCCTTACGAAATTAACACTCCCTTTGTTGAGCAGACTTTTCCTGTTTCAATGCCGCTTTTCAATCTCGGCTTTAAGGAAAAGGCAGACAAAGCACTTGATGAAAAAACACTTGCCTATACAGACATTCTGCTTTCAATGCTCGCCTCAAATACAAGCTCACTTTACCGCAGTCTTATGGATTCCAACCTTATCAACAGCTCATTTTCTTATGAGCTTTTTGAAGGTCCCGGCTACTGCTCCGTAATTTTCGGCGGTGAGTCACGTGCTCCCAAACAGGCAGCTGAAATGATTAAACAGTATATCACTAAAGTAAAATCAGAGGGACTCGATAAAGGCGAATTTGAAATTGCAAAAAAGGCAGTTTACGGCGACATTGTTTCTTCACTCAACTCCGTAAGCTCAATTGCAAATTCAATTATTGATTATCATTTCAGCGGCAACGAGCTTTTCTCGTATATTGACGCTGTTTCAAACGCTTGCTTTGAAGATATTGAAAACAGACTTTCTGAAATGCTCGATGTCTGCAACTGTACTCTTTCAGTTGTTAGAGAGTCTGAAACGGAGGTCTAATATGGAATACAATGTCAGCTTTCCCGGACTCGGACTTGACTTTACTATAAGTCCCATAGCGTTTTCGGTAGGTTCATATCCTATCTATTGGTACGGACTTATAATCGCATCGGGACTTCTGCTTGCAGTTTTGTATGCGTGGAGAAGTGCCCCGAGATTCAATGTGGATTTTAACAAGCTTGTAAATTGCATACTTGTAGGAATAATTACAGCCATAATCGGCGCAAGGCTGTATTTCTGCTTTTTTCAGTGGGATTACTACAGCCAGAATCCGATTGAGATTCTCTACATAAACAACGGAGGTCTCGCTATTTACGGCGGAATAATCGGCGCACTCGCAGGCGGTCTTACGGTTGCCAAAATCCAGAAAATGAAGATTATGCCCATTCTTGACATCACAATGATGGGTTTCCTGCTCGGACAGGGAATCGGCAGATGGGGCAACTTTACAAATCAGGAGGCTTTCGGCACCCCGACAAATCTTCCGTGGAGAATGGTAAGCGAGGGCACAGATATGGTCGGCGTTCATCCTTGCTTTCTCTATGAATCGCTATGGTGCCTGCTCGGCTTTGTACTGCTCCACTTCTACGGAAAATACAGACAAAAATATTCGGGACAGATTTTCTTTTCATACCTCGTATGGTACGGCTTTGAAAGAATGTTTGTCGAGGGTTTAAGAACAGACAGCCTTTATCTTCCGTTCCAGCTTTTCGGAATGGACATAAGAGTGTCGCAGATTTTGTCATTTGCAATATTTGTTACGGGACTCGTAATGTTAATTATCAACAGAAAAAAGGAGGATTCTTTCTATGCAGATTATAGACGGAAAAAAGGTATCGGCACAGGTAAAAGAAGAAGTAAGAAATCAAACGCTTGAGCTTAAGGAAAAGCACGGCGTAACACCCGGACTTGCGGTGGTAATCGTAGGCAACGACTCAGCTTCAAGGGTTTATGTAAACAACAAGAAAAAGGCTTGTGAGGCTGTTGGCTTTAAGTCGGAGGAGTACGCACTTCCCGAGAAGACAACGCAGGAAGAGCTTCTTTCTCTTGTAAAAACACTCAACGAAAAGCCCGATATCAACGGTATTCTCGTTCAGCTCCCGCTTCCGAAGCACCTTGACGACAAGGCAGTAATTGAAGCAATCAACCCCGAAAAAGACGTTGATGCATTTCACGCAGTAAATGTGGGTAAGATAATGCTCGGTGAGTATGATTTTCTCCCTTGCACACCGGCAGGCGTTATGGAAATGCTCCATTCATACGATATTCCCGTAAGCGGCAAAAACTGCGTAGTAATCGGAAGAAGCAACATTGTCGGCAAGCCTATGGCTATGCTTCTGCTTCACGAAAACGGAACGGTAACAATCTGTCACAGCAGAACAAAGAATTTAGCCGAGGTCTGCTCACAGGCTGATATTTTAGTTGCCGCAGTCGGCAGACCAAAGTTTGTAACGGCTGATATGGTAAAAGAGGGTGCAGTTGTAATCGACGTCGGAATGGACAGAGATGAAAACGGCAAGCTCTGCGGTGACGTTGATTTTGAAAACGTAAAGGACAAATGCTCGTTTATCACTCCCGTACCGGGCGGCGTAGGTCCTATGACAATTGCAACGCTGATGAAAAATACATTAAAGGCGGCAAAATTACAGAACAATATTACCGATTAAATTTTATTTTTGAGGACAACAAGTCTTTCCGTAGGAGACGGCATCCCTGACGTCCCTATGTATAAATTGTGAAACAATTTATACATTTATATTATGGCGAACACAGTTCAATACTACTATAATTAAAATGTAATATCTTAATTTTTTGAATTAAAAAAAGGAATATTTGAAATAAAAGCGTAAAAAGATAATAGGAAAACAGAAAGGAGGGGTTTTGTGGCATTTCCTGAGTCATTTTTGCAGGAACTGAAAATGCGAAACGACATAACGGAAATTGTTTCCTCTTATGTCAGCCTGAAACGTCGTGGGCGAAATATGGTCGGACTTTGCCCGTTTCACGGCGAAAAAACTCCTTCTTTTAACATTTACACCGAAAACGGTTCGTTTTACTGCTTTGGTTGCGGAGTCGGCGGCGATGTAATCACGTTTATAATGAAAATTGAAAATCTTGATTACGTTGACGCAGTTAAGTTCCTTGCTCAGCGTGCAGGAATAGAAATTCCCGAAAATTCCTATGACGACAGTATGAGCAAGCTGCGCACACGTGTTTTTGAGGCTAACCGAGAGGCGGCACGTTATTATTATTCCGTACTCTGTTCGCCGAAAGGAAAGTCGGGACTTGATTATTTTCATTCAAGAGCACTTTCCGACCGCACAATCCGTCACTTCGGACTCGGCTTTGCAGACGATGACTGGACTTCCCTTTGCAATCATCTGCGTTCAAAGGGCTTTAAGGATAGCGAGCTTGTAGCGGCAAACCTTGCGGTTAAGCGAAAAAACGGCAACGGAATTTACGACCGTTTTACAAACAGGGTGATGTTTCCGATTATTGACCTTCGTGGCAACGTAATCGCCTTTGGCGGAAGAATAATGACCGACGAAAAGCCGAAATATCTCAATACCTCGGACACGCCTGTTTTTAAAAAGAGTGCAAATCTGTTTTCTCTTAATAATGCCAAAAATTCGGGGAGCCGAACGCTGATTCTCTGCGAGGGCTATATGGATGTAATTTCCGTAAATCAGGCGGGCTTTACAAATGCTGTTGCCACCCTCGGAACGGCTCTCACAAGCGAGCAGGCTGTGCTTATGAAACGCTACGCCGACGAAGTAATAATTTGTTATGATGCCGACGAAGCCGGACAAAAGGCTACCGCAAGGGCAATACCGATTCTGCGGAATGCAGGACTTCTCATAAGAGTTCTCTCAATTCCGAACGGAAAAGACCCCGACGAGTTCATACGCTCTCACGGTGCAGACGGTCTTGCGGCTTTCAAAGCTGTAATTGAAAAAAGCGGCAATGACGTTGAATATCGCCTGCAAAAGCTTAGACAGACTCACAATGTTGAAACCACAGACGGCAAGGTTGCTTACCTTGAAGCGGCTTCAAAGGTGATTGCGGAAATTTCAAGTCCGATTGAGCGTGACGTTTATTCGTCAAAAATCTGTTCCGAATTCGGAATCGATAAAAGCGCCTTTGATCGGCAGATAATGAATATTTCAAAAAGCAGATTCCGTGAGAATACCAAAAAAGAAGTCCGGAAAATCCAGACAGATTTAAGCGGAAGGAATGATAAAATCAACACCGAGCACTACAAAAAGCCACGAAGCTCCAGTGCAGAGGAGGCTCTTGTGGTGTATCTGATAAATAACCCTGATTCGGCAGAGGAAATTTCTTCTTTTTTAAAGCCCGACCAGTTTCAGAACTCACTTATCAGGCGTTATTACGAGTATTTTCTCACAAGAATCCAGAGCGGCTATGAGCCGCTTACGAACATAGCAGCCGATTTTACACAGGACGAAGCGTCAAAGCTGTATCAGCTTTTGTCGCAATCGGTAAAGGCTGCATCAACCCATTCGGCAATGATGGAATATATAAAAGTCATAAGTGAAGAGAGTCAGAAGCCCTCAAGTGACGATGTTGCTTCAATGTCGCCGCAGGAGCTTAAAGACTACTTCGACAGGATAAGGAAAAATAAGCAGTAGGAAAGGAAAGTGGATTATGCCTGCACAGGACAAAAAAACAATCGTTAAGGAGCTTATCGACCTCGGAAAGCAGAAAGGACAGCTCACCAATCAGGATATTCTCGACGCAATCGGTGAGATTGATTTTGAGCCTGAACAGCTTGAAAAGCTCTATGACACAATTGAAGCGCAGGGAATTGAAATTGTTGAGGACATCGGTGACATTAAAATTGATGACATCGACCTCAGCTTTGATGAAAACAAGGACGATGATTCCTCTGCTTCAGCACCCGAGCCGGGTGTTACAATTGACGACCCCGTAAAGGTTTATCTTAAAGAAATCGGACGAGTTCCTCTGCTTTCTTCGGAAGAGGAAATCGAGCTTGCAATCAGAATTGCCGACGGTGATGTCAAGGCAAAACAGCGTTTGTCGGAAGCTAACCTCCGTCTTGTTGTCAGCATAGCAAAGCGTTACCTCGGACGTGGAATGCAGTTCCTCGACCTCATTCAGGAGGGCAACCTCGGACTTATCAAGGCTGTTGAGAAGTTTGACTACACCAAAGGCTTTAAGTTTTCAACATACGCAACATGGTGGATAAGACAGGCTATCACACGTGCAATTGCCGATCAGGCTCGTACAATCCGAATCCCCGTTCATATGGTAGAAACTATTAATAAGGTAAAGAAGGTTCAGAGCCAGCTCCTCCACCAGAACGGTCACGAGCCGTCAGCCGACGAAATTGCGGCTGAAATTGATATGCCCGTTGATAAGGTACGTGAGATTATGCGTGTTGCACAGGAGCCTGTTTCTCTCGAAACACCTATCGGTGAGGAAGAGGACAGCCACCTCGGCGACTTTATCCCTGACAACGAAGCGCCTGCACCTGCTGATGCCGCATCGCACACAATGCTGCGTGAACAGCTCTCCGACGTGCTTTCAACACTTACTCCACGTGAGGAAAAGGTTTTAAGACTTCGCTTCGGACTTGAGGACGGCAGAAGCCGCACTCTCGAAGAAGTAGGCAAAGAGTTCAACGTAACACGTGAGCGTATCCGTCAGATTGAGGCTAAAGCACTTCGCAAGCTCCGTCATCCGTCAAGAAGCAGAAAACTCAAGGATTACCTTGATTATTGATACTTTAATTCTTATTGCGAATTATGATAGAATTTGAAGAATGTGCTCAGATGCTCGATGAAATAGCCGATTCAATGCCCTATGAGCTGTACCGTGACTTAAACGGAGGAATTTCACTTCTTCCGCAGCTCAAAGTACACCCTAAGGCACTGCATAATGACTTGTTCATTCTCGGCGAATACATACGCAACTCACTCGGCAATGCTATCGTCTTTTACTATGGCTCAATAAACCGGGTGTACGGTCATTTAAGCCGTGACGAATTGTACAAACAGCTTGTACGCATTATGCACCACGAGGTGCGTCACCACAACGAGTACCTCGCAGGCTGTGACGACTTAGGCGACCTCGACAGAATCGAGATAGAGGAGTACCTCAATAAACACAAGAAAAAGTAAGATTAACATTCAGGGCGGTTGCTTGTTGCAGCCGCCCTGAACATTTATAAACATTCATCTGACTTTTATAAGCTGACCGGGATAAATAACATTCGGATTGTTCAGCCTGTTCAAATCGGTTAATCTCTGAACCGTAGTATTATTTTTCTGAGCAATTGTCCACAATGAATCTCCGGGACGAGTTACATAGTAGTCAATCTCTGCTGAGCCTGCCGGAATTTCAAGAGTCTGACCTACGTAAATCTGCGACGGATTCTGAATATTGTTGTATTTGAGTATATCTTCAACACTTGTCTGAAAAAACTGTGCAATGCCGAACAGCGTATTTCCCGAGCGCACTGTGTATGGTACAAGTTCCATTAATTATCCTCCTTTTTGCTTTATAACAATATATGCTTGAAATTTCATTGTTGATACTGCGAATATTCAGGCTTATTTTCGGCAAAATAAAGCCGGAGGTAATATTATGAAAATCACAATTGAAAAAGTAATCGGCAGAGAAATAATCGACTCAAGGGGCAATCCTACCGTTGAGGCTGAAATCGGTCTTTCAGATGGAACTTACGCTAAAGCTTCCGTTCCGTCCGGTGCGTCAACAGGAGCTTTTGAGGCGCTCGAGCTTCGTGACGGTGACAAATCACGCTATATGGGCAAGGGAGTTACAAAGGCGGTTGAAAATATAAATACTAAAATCGCTCCCGAGCTTTGCGGAGATTCACCCTTTGATCAGTGTGCAATCGACTATAAGATGATTGAGCTTGACGGCACAACTAACAAAGAAAATCTCGGTGCAAATGCAATTCTTGCCGTTTCTCTTGCCTGTGCAAAGGCTGCGGCAAAGTATCTCAAACTTCCGCTTTTCCGCTATATAGGCGGTGTATACTCCGTAAGAATGCCTGTTCCTATGATGAATATTCTCAACGGCGGTGCACATGCAACAAATAATATTGACATTCAGGAATTTATGATAATGCCTGTTGGTGCCTGCTGTTTTTCAGAAGGTTTAAGACAGTGCTGCGAAATCTATCAGACCTTAGGTAATGTTCTTAAAGAGAATAATATGAACACTGCAGTTGGTGACGAGGGCGGCTACGCCCCGAGCCTTGAAAGCGACGAGCAGGCAATCGAGCTTATTGTCAGCGCAATTGAGCTTGCTGGTTATTCAATAGACAATATAAAAATTGCTCTTGATGCGGCGGCTTCCGAGTGGTACCGTGAGGGAGTTTATAAGCTCCCAAAGCGTAAAATTGAGCTTTCAAGCGAAAAGCTTACCGAGTACTTTGAAAAGCTTGTAAATGACTATCCGATTATCTCAATTGAAGATCCACTTTCTGAATATGACTGGGACGGGTGGACAACAATCACCGAAAAGATAGGGGACAGAGTAAGGCTTGTAGGCGACGATTTATTTGTCACCAACACAAAACGCCTTAAACACGGAATTGAAATCGGAGCGGCAAATTCAATTCTTATAAAAATCAATCAGATAGGAACGCTTACCGAAACCCTTGAAGCGATTGACACTGCACAAAAAGCAGGCTACAGCACAATTATTTCACATCGAAGCGGTGAAACCGAGGACACCTCAATTGCAGATATAGCCGTTGCAGTAAATGCAGGACAGATAAAAACAGGCGCACCCTGCCGAACCGACAGAGTAAGCAAGTACAATCGCTTACTCAGAATTGAAAGCACTCTGATAAATTCGTCACGCTACGGACTGAATATTTAATATATGTCTATAAACTCCGAATGTCTTATAATACCATTGCATTCGGAGTTATTTTATTTTATAAATCCATAAATAACAAAATTTGGCAAATGTTAGTTAGGCAAAATGCACATAAAATCCATATAATTTTCTACAGTATAAAAACCTCCTTTAATATGATTATTCTAAATCAGAATTAAAATCAAGCTCCTAATATGATAAAATTATCTAAATGGAATGCAATCAGTCAGGAGGCATTTTAATTGCTTTTCAAAAAAATTCTAACGGGAGTAATGGCTTTTATGATGATTGGCTCAATGTGTATGGCAGAGGTTTCTGCTGCAACAAATAACAAAAAAACGGACTATCAGGCATATGCTGCTACTCTGGATAAAACAACATATACCGGCTCCGACTTAGGCGCCACCTACAGCAAGGATTCTACTGTTTTTAAAGTATGGTCACCAAACGCGTCAAGCATAAAGGTCAATATTTACGAACACGGCAGCGACGATGAGGGAGATGCAGGAGTTATTGAGTCAAAAGCCCTTGTTCTCGACAAGAAAAAAGGCGTGTGGTCGTGTAAGGTTTTCGGCGACCTTGCAGGCAAATACTACACTTATACAGTAAAGCACGGCAACAGCGTTAAAGAAACATACGACATCTACGCAAAGGCTTGCGGTGTAAACGGCAAACGTTCAATGGTTGTTGATTTGTCCAAAACTAATCCCGAGGGCTGGGAAAATGACAAGCATATCCTTGTTAATAATCAGACTGATGCATCAGTCTGGGAAGTTTCCGTTGCCGACTTTTCTTCTTCCGAATCAAGCGGAGTTTCTGAAAAGAACAGAGGAAAATTCCTTGCCTTTACCGAAGAGGGCACAACCGTTGACGGCATTCAGGGCGCAACATCAACCTGCGTTGATTACCTCAAAAAGCTCGGTGTTAAATATGTTCAGATTATGCCGTTTTATGACTTCGGCTCCATTGACGAGAGCAAGGACATAAATGAGCAGTACAACTGGGGTTATGACCCCGTAAACTACAACTGTCCCGAGGGTTCTTATTCTTCAGATCCGTATAACGGCAGTACAAGAATCAAGGAATGTAAGCAGATGATTCAGGCACTCCATAATGCAGGAATCGGCGTTATTATGGACGTTGTCTATAATCATACCTACTCCACAGACTCTGCTTTTCAGGATACCGTTCCGAATTACTATTACAGAATGAACGACGACGGAACATTCTCAAACGGTTCAGGTTGCAGCAATGATACTGCTTCCGAACACGCAATGTACAGAAAATATATGATTGACTCCGTAACCTACTGGGCAAAGGAGTATCACATTGACGGTTTCCGTTTTGATTTGATGGGACTTCACGATGTTACAACAATGAACAGCATAAGAAGTGCACTTGATAATCTCTATGAGGACGGAAGCGGCAAAAAGATTTTAATGTACGGCGAAGCATGGGATATGCCGACACAGTGTGACGAAGGTACTGTTATGGCTAACCAGAAGAATTTAAAGAAGCTTGACAGCCGAATCGGCGCTTTTGACGATACAATCCGTGATGCAATAAAAGGAAGCACAGGCGGCGTTGATAAGGGCTTTATTCAGTCAGGTTCATCCCGTGCGGCACTCAAAACAGGAATTGCAGGGCAGTCCGACACTTCAACAGGCTGGGCAAGTGTTCCTTCACAGTGCGTTACCTACGCATCCTGTCACGATAACCTCTGCCTTTATGATAAGCTTGTTGATTCTGTTTACGGAAAAGACAGTGAGTACCGCAAGCGTTACGAGGATCTTGTAAGTATGAACAAGCTCTCTGCCGCAATCGTTATGACCTCTCAGGGAATTCCGTTTATGCTTTCGGGTGAGGAATTTGCCAGAAGTAAGGACGGAGACGAGAATTCCTACGCATCAAGCAGAGAAGAAAATATGATTGACTGGAAGAACCTCGATAATTTCAGCGATATTGTTGAATACTACAGAGGACTTATCAAAATCCGTGAAAGCTTTGAAGCATTTAAGGATTGCACTGCAATGACAGCAAACAACCTAACATATATTGAAAATGTTCCAAAGGGCGTAACGGGCTACACAATAAACAACACCGTCAGCGACAAATGGAGCAAGATATGCGTAATCTTCAATGGCGGTGATGAAGAACAGACTGTTACCATAAGTGGCGACTGGATAAGAATTGCCGATGAAGAAACAGCTGGACTCAGAAACCTCGGAGAAGTAAGCGGATCTGTTAAGCTGAAGGCACATTCTGCCGCAATACTTGTTGATAAAAAAAGTTACGAAACAGCTGGTATTTCCGATGACGAGGGAGCTGTTGTAGTAAGCTACTACGATAACAAAACCAAGGAGCTTATCAAGAAGCAGACCGTAAGCGGTGAGCTTGGCACAGCATATGACGTTACCGATTTTGCCGACTCCCTCAATTATGACATAAAGCAGTCGAGCGGCGACACCTCAGATGTTTTTGAAAACAGCGTAAAGCACGCAAGCGTTTACGTTGAAGAATTTGAAGGCAAAATGTCAAGGGTTATTTTCAAATTTGTTGACGACGTCAATAACACGGAGCTAGCAGATTCATACGTAATACGTAACAGAGAGGGAGAGCAGTACTTTACTCCCGAGCTTCCGTCAATTGAAAATTACAGCCTTGTTCTCGACAGCCTTCCCGACAACGGTGCAGGAAAAGTAAGCAGCGGTGAAACAACCGTTACATATAAATACACAAGAGTAACCGATGATACCGATAAATCCGTATGCATTGTCAATGCAATCTATATGGATGATACCGGCAAAATCATTGAGAAAAAGACATATAAGGGCAAGGAGGGCGAGAGTTATTCCGTACCCGAAAATGAGTATGAAGATATGTCGCTGATTGAAATTCCCGAAAACTCATCAGGAACCTTTAAAACAGGAGAAATCAATGTTTTGCTGAAATATTCATCGACTCCCGATCCTTTAGCAGATTTACTGATATACGTTTATATCGGAGCAGGAGTAATCCTTGCACTCTGCATAGCCTCTGCAATTTATTCTCATATAAAGGGAATAAAAAAATTCAGAGAGAATATGGACGTTGAAGAATAATCAAGGTAGTTATTTCCGCTTAGCGGAATAGATTATAAGAATTTATTAAGGAGGAATATTATCTATGAGAACTACAAAGAAGCTTATGGCTGCTGTTCTCGCTGTTTGTATGCTCGCTTCAACAAGCGTTGTATCAGGTTTTGCAGCTACAACTGAATCCGAACCCGTTTCGGCTGATATTGTTGCTGATTCTGCTTATACACAGGCTTGTGAAGAAATCGACAACGAATATGCATACACAGAGGGTGATCTTGGTGCAACCTATTCACCTGAGAGTACAACCTTCAAGGTTTGGTCTCCAACAGCAACAGAAGTATCGCTGAATCTTTATGCAACAGGTTCAGACACAGAGGAGGGTGCAGAGGATCTCGGCACTTATCCCCTTGAAAAGCTTATGGACGGCGAAAAGTGGACAGGTGTATGGACAATAACACTTGAGGGTGACCGCAAAAACCAGTACTACACCTACACAATCACAGCTTCCAACACTACAGGCACAAAGACAACAACAAAGGAAACACAGGACGTTTATTCAGTTGCAACAGGTGTAAACGGTAAGCGTTCAATGATTTGTGACCTTGACTCAACAGACCCCGAAGGCTGGGAAAATGACGACCACGTTCTTTTGGACGAGTCAACAGATTCAGCCGTTTGGGAGCTCCACGTAAAGGACTTTTCTTATGACCCTGCTTCAGGTGTATCAGAAGCAAACAGAGGAAAGTATATGGCTTTCACCGAAACCGGTACAACACTCAACGGTGAGGGTAATATTTCAACCTGTATTGATTACCTCAAAGAGCTTGGCGTAACAACAGTTCAGA
>JBJFHX010000128.1:0-11624 GCA_051893995.1 Ruminococcus sp. | reverse complement strand
AAGGATTTGACAATTGAAAATATAAATCAGTGTTCATCATACTTTAAAAGCCGTATGGAGGCTGTCAGCAAAACAGGCAGCGGAGAGATTGACGAGCTTTCGGGCAAGAAAACGGAAGAAAGTAAAAGCGAGTACGTGCGTTTCGGACTTAACCTTTTCTTTAACGATATTTCCGACGTAAAAACAAGCTTTTTGCAGACAAACGCAAGCTATTTCGGGAATAATGTGTACCGCTTTTTGTTCTCGGACGAAAACGCCGTTTCAAAGGTAAACAAGAGTCTTTCTGATTTTACGTCAAAGGATTTGTTTGAAAGTCTGAATGAAAAAGACAGTCTGTTTTTGGTAAACGCCTGTGATATGAGCGACTTGTGGCTTGAAAATTACAGCAAAAGCGATATTGAAAAGGGAACGTTCAGGTCAAGCAGCGGCGATAAAAGCGTAAACTTTATGACCTCCAACGAATCGCTTATCAAGACCAAAAATGCGCAGGGTATCATAAAGTACACAAGCAAAAATCCGCTCAAGCTTATGATTGTTATGCCGAATGAGGACGTGTCGCTTGAGGATTATATTTCCGATTTCAACTATACTGAATTTTCCGACCTACTCGAAAGCGTTGACATTACCAAAAAGGTTACGGCGCAGATCCCCGAATTTTCAATAGCTTCCGAAGAAAAGGCTCAGCCGCTTTCGGACGCTCTTACAGACAGCGGCTTGTACACGCTGTTTACAGAAGATGTGCTGTTCAAGAATATTACGCATACCGACAATTTTATGCTCAACGAAATTTACGAGATAACTCCCGAAATTACTGTAAATGCTTCGGGTATCAACAGCGACTCGGAAATCGTTGAAAAGCGTGTAAGAGAGCTTGAAGAAACCGATGAAACAATTAAATTTGACCGTCCGTTTATATTCCTGCTGATTGACAACGAAAGCAGTATACCTGTTTATATCGGAACGGTTGACAATATCTGATGAAATAAAAATAAAGCTCGGACTTTCGCATTTGCGCTTGTCCGGGCATTTGTTTTTTATATGTGTTT
Organism: Ruminococcus sp.; assembly: GCA_051893995.1. Lineage (GTDB taxonomy): Bacteria > Bacillota > Clostridia > Oscillospirales > Acutalibacteraceae > Ruminococcoides. The sequence continues at coordinate 10,578 of JBJFHX010000128.1, read as the reverse complement.
TGGTATAAACGATAATTTTTTAGTCCGTTATAAAAATCGGTGATCATCAAAACTCGGTATCTCGGGAGTCATACATTTTTCTATATCTGACGCAAGATACCACTTTACAGCATCTATCGACGTAGGGACACGGCGCGCCGTGTCCGCACAAAAATTGCGTGCAATTTTTGTGAATGGGACGTGTAGGAACCCGTCCCCTACGGAAAGGTTTGTTTGTTACTTCAATGTTGATATAATCGGTTGCGTTTGATAGTCAACACGGACACGGCACGCCGTGTCCCTACGACTGTAATACAAACGTTTCCTGTATCGCCGTAGGGGACGGCATCCTTGACGTCCCTAAACGTCACCGATATATCAATCTATAATTCGGGCATCCGTTTTTACCTAAATGTCCGACTTTTCCACTAGACAAATTATGGTTTAATTATTCTTTTTATACGCTTGTTTAAACGGCACAACCTCACCGTTTTTTTCTTTAACGCTTACGTTGTCGAGCGTTTTGTCAAACTGAGTTCGGATTTCGCCGAGATAAATTTTGTAAAGTTTTTTCTGTTCAGCCTGTTCTTCGGGAGTCAGTCCCTGTTCACGTTTTTTCTTTGCAAGCTCGTTAATCCTGTTAAGCAAATTCTTATCCATATCCATACCTCGCTTTTTCTGACATAATCATATCACAAAAATAATTATATTGCAATAAATTCAATTTTGTATATTGCGTCCGACATTTTTTGATATATAATAATAGATAATAAGTGAAAAAACTGACGGACGGTGGATTATGGAAAATTTAAGCTTGCTTCATCCGCAAAATTCAAATGCTGTTTACCGCACACTGACAAAAGAGGCGATAAACGATTTATCGGTGGATTTCCTTTGCAATGCGCTTACCGAGGACGCATATGAACGCAACAGCATCAAACAACTTTTGACGAAGATTACCGATGATGAAGAGGTAATAAAGTACCGTTGCGACGTGTTTGACGACTTTCTGCGTTTTCCGAAACTTCGTGAAGATCTGACAGCGCTACTTGCAAAGCTTGAAGATTTGAGGGAGATTGAACGCTTTCAGAAGGACTCCGAGGCATCGTCACTCTGGCAGCTTATCAACAGACTGCGTGAAATAGGCGGCTACGTTGACTGCATTACGCAGATAAAAACAACGCTCGAATCAATTGACGTTAAGTCGCAGGGACTTCTGACGCTCAAAGAAAACGTGACTTCAATCTATAACGACAGCGGATTTCCCGACTTGAAAAAGGATATTGAGGACACGCTTGCAAAGGCGCAAAAGCTCAGGAGCATAACGCTGGGTGTAAACCTTGACGCACTTCTGCGCCCGAAAACAGTCGGTGTAATTTCGCTCAACGACAAGCCTTTTACCGACAGCGGAATCCTCAAACGCTTTACGAACTTTGCAAACAGGAACAACGAGCTTCATCACGGCAACGACGTTTCGGGATTCATAAGCTTTCACCCCGCAAATCCGAGCACAACCTCTTTCGGCCTGGGTCAGTTTGTAACCGGTGCACAGCAGGACGTAAATCAGACTTTTACTTCGGACCTTACGGGAACTGACCCGCTTTCCGACGCTCTGAAAAAGGTAGTTACCGACATTCTCCGCCGTACCGTAAACGACATCAAGTCAACGCTTGACAAGTACATAAACATCAACGGCTATTCCTTTGTTGCGCTGATGCCCGAGATTATATTTTACATTCGCTTTGCCGAGCTTTGCGATAAGATTATGCAGAAAAATCTTCCTCTCTGCAAGGCTCAGATTACCCCGAAAGAGGAAAGAAGCTGTCATATTGAAAATCTTTACAATATAAAGTTGGCTATTAAAAATGTTGAGGGAGATAATACAGATATCGTCACAAACGAATTTGTGTTTGACGACGACAAGCGTATTTACATTCTCACAGGTCCAAACAGAGGCGGTAAAACCACGATTACTCAGGCGGTCGGACTTGCGTTTCTGCTTGCACAGAACGGAATTTACGTTCCTGCCTCGTCAATGAGTTTCAGCCCGTGCGACAATATTTTCACGCATTTTCCTGCCGACGAAAACGAAACTGTAGATTTGGGCAGACTCGGCGAGGAAAGCAAAAGACTGTCCGAAATTTTTGAAACCGCCTCACGCTACAGCCTGCTCTTGCTCAACGAAAGTCTTGCAACAACGAATGTTGCAGAAGGCTTGTACATTGCAAAGGACGTTGTAAAAGCGATGCGCTATCTCGGCACAAGAGCTGTTTTCAACACGCATATGCACGATCTGGCAAGAAATCTTGACAAGGTCAACAGCGAGGTTCAGGGTGACAGCAGGATTGAAAGTATGGTAACGGGAGTTGAAAACGGCAACCGTTCGTTCAAGGTGTTTATCGCACCTCCGCAGGGCGTAAGCTACGCACGAGATATTGCGGAAAAATACGGCGTGACCTTTGAAAAAATCAAGAACGAGATAGATAATAAGAGTAAAAACTGACGTATTGGCTGAACCGTAAGATTATTACCAGACTAAAATACTTGAAAAAATTTTATTATATTGTATAATAGAAATGTTATGATAATTATTCGTACAATTCGTACACGGAGGTAAACAATTATGGCAGAGAAAAAGAAGATGGTAGAAGCCATTACAAGCAGAGATGACGACTTTGCAAAATGGTATACCGACATTGTAAAAAAGGCGGAGCTTGTTGATTACTCAAACGTCAAGGGATGTATGGTAATCAGACCTTACGGCTATGCAATCTGGGAGAATATACAGGCTGACCTTGACCGCAGATTTAAGGAAACAGGTCACGAGAATGTCTATATGCCAATGTTTATCCCCGAAAGCCTGCTTCAGAAGGAAAAGGACCACGTTGAGGGCTTTGCTCCCGAATGTGCGTGGGTAACAATCGGAGGACAGGAAAAGCTCACCGAGCGTCTTTGCGTTCGCCCGACTTCCGAAACGCTTTTCTGCGAGCACTACAAGAAGATAATCAATACTTACCGTGATTTGCCCAAGCTCTACAACCAGTGGTGCAGTGTTGTAAGATGGGAAAAGACAACACGTCCGTTTTTACGCACCTCAGAGTTTCTGTGGCAGGAAGGTCACACAATGCACGAAACCGAGGAAGAGGCAAGAGAAGAAACACTGCGTATGCTCCACGTTTATGAGAACTTCTACAGAGAAACCCTTGCAATTCCTGCGGTAATCGGCAGAAAGACCGAAAAAGAAAAGTTTGCAGGTGCAGAGGAAACCTATACAATTGAGCCGATGATGCACAACGGCGTTGCTTTACAGGGCGGTACCTCGCACTATTTCGGTGACGGCTTTGCAAAGAGCTTCGGCATAACATACACAGGCAAGGACAACAAGCTGCATTATCCGCACCAGACCTCGTGGGGTGTATCAACGAGAATGATTGGTGCAATAATAATGGTACACGGCGATGACGACGGACTTGTTCTTCCGCCGAAGATTTCTCCGATTCAGGTAGCAGTAATTCCTGTTGCTCAGCACAAAGAGGGTGTGCTTGAAAAGGCAAACGAGCTTAAGGCAGAGCTTGCAAAGAAGTTCAGAGTTAAGCTTGACGATTCCGACCACGCTCCCGGCTGGAAGTTTGCAGAGTACGAGATGAAGGGCGTGCCCGTAAGAGTTGAAATCGGTCCGAAGGATATTGAGAAAAACCAGTGTGTAGTCGTAAGACGTGACACAAGAGAAAAGGCTTTTGTTCCGCTTGACGAGCTTTCACTGTTTGTTGAAAAGCTTATGGAGGATATCCACAACGCTATGTATGAGCGTGCGCTCAAAAACACTCAGGAAAAGACATTTACCGCAACAAGCTACGACGAGTTTATCGACATTTCAAAGAACCACCCCGGCTTTATCAAGGCTATGTGGTGCGGCGACAGCGAGTGTGAAGAAAAGCTCAAAGATGTTACAGGCGGCGTAAAGAGCAGATGTATTCCGTTTGAGGAAGAACACCTTTCCGATACCTGCGTATGCTGCGGCAAGCCTGCAAAGCATATGGTATACTGGGGCAAACAGTACTAATTTACAATTTAATTAAAAATTAACAATTGAGGGTCGCTGCGCTCCGAATTTATAATAGAGCGCGTTGTTTGGATAAGTATGTTTGCTTAATTTATGTTGATATATTGATAACGTTTCGGGACGTGTAGGAATCCGTCCCCTACGGCGATACAGGAAACGTTTGTTTTTTAGACGTAGGGACACGGCGTGCCGTGTCCGCAGTAGCAATCAAACTTTACCGATTAAACCGTAGTTTTAGAGGAAAACAAACCTTTCCGTAGGGGACGGTATCCTTGACGTCCCGTTTCATAAATTGCATTGCAATTTATGAAATATGGCGAACACAGTTCGCCGCTACAATATTAATTTGCGTGTCGAGGCACTCGACCGGCAAATCCGCGTATAAATAATTCGGGAACTAAACTTTTATATTATTGCAACCTATCCACTCGACCATAATTGTTAATTGTACTTTGTTAATTGTTAATTTAAAAAAGGTGGTGAGAAAATGCCTATCAAGGTTCAGAGTAATCTACCGGCTATCAAGGTGCTTGAATCGGAAAACATCTTTGTTATGCCGAACGAGGTCGCATTAAGGCAGGACATCCGTCCTCTTAAAATTTTAATTTTAAACCTTATGCCCACAAAAATCGAAACCGAAACCCAGCTTTTAAGACTTCTTGGCAACAGTCCGTTGCAGGTTGATATTGAGCTTTTGCAGATGGCTTCGCATACCTCTAAGAACACCTCGCCGCATCACCTGACAACCTTTTACAAGACGTTTCAGCAGGTTAAAAACGAGAGCTTTGACGGTATGATTATCACCGGAGCGCCTGTTGAGCAGCTTGAATTTGAGGATGTTGACTACTGGGACGAGCTTTGCGAGATTATGGAATGGTCAAAGCACAACGTCTACTCAACCTTTCACATCTGCTGGGGTGCGCAGGCAGGGTTATATTTCCATTGCGGAATAAAGAAACATCAGTTACCCGAAAAGCTGAGCGGTATTTATACGCATAAAATTCTCAATCCGCATCATCCGCTTATGCGTGGTTTTGACGATACGTTCTGTATTCCTCATTCACGCTATACGGGCGTTGACGAGGAGGAAATCAGAAAGCACTACGAGCTTGAAATTCTGTCTGTTTCCGAAAAGGCAGGGGTTGCCGTTGTGTGCAGTAAAAACGGCAGACAGGTTTTCGTTACGGGACACGCTGAGTACGACAGGGAAACGCTTGCAAACGAGTATTTTCGTGACAAGAACAAGGGAATAAATCCGCAGATTCCGTATAATTATTTTCCCGATGATGACGCATCAAAAACTCCGCCTATGGTGTGGAGAAGCAACGCAACACTGCTTTATACAAACTGGCTCAACTATTTTGTATATCAGGCTACACCGTACGATTTGCGTGAGCTTATCGAAAAATATCCTCATTGATTTTTAAGTTTTTAAATAAATAAGCCGAAAAGGAACTCTAATCTCCTTTTCGGCTTTTGCTTTTTTAATTTATAGGAAACTGCTCCGAAACGGTCGGGCAAAACAAATTTTGTAATATCAATCTGTCTGCTCGAACTGCGTGTCGAGGCACTCGACTTTTATGCATTTTTTCCTGTTCTGATAAACTCAATCAGCTTTTCAATATCGTCAAAATCATCGTAATCACCGATTATTCCCTCTCGGTGATATACAATTCCGTTCTTTTCATTTTCTTCAAGGCAGTCAAGGAGTTGCTGTTCGCCGTATCTTTTTGCAAACAAGGTGAATGCATACGGCTTGATTTTGCCAAGCAAGCCTTTTTTGCAGTCCTCACTGCACTCAAAGCAATGATTTATGCCTTTTTCAATCGAGCATTTTCTGTTTTCGCACCAATCCTTGCCCTTGCAGTCGTCGGAAAGACAACCACAGCAATTCTCATTTTTTGAGCAAAGACAGCAGGCAAGGCCGCAGCGTGCTATTCCCATTTCTTTTTTCATAGTATGTAATCTCCGTTTTAATAAGACTGCAATTTTGCGATTGCCTGTGCGGCATTGTCGGCTTTGAAAACAGCCGTTCCTGCAACGCATACGTCAATTCCTGCGTTTGATGCCTGTTCAATTGTTGCATCTCCGATTCCGCCGTCAGCCTCAATCAGCATATCAATGCCGCGTCTTTTGCACTCGTCCTTGATTTCTTTAACTTTCGGGAGCATATCAGCCATAAAGCTCTGACCGCCGAAACCCGGCTCAACCGTCATAACAAGCACAAGGTCAATTTTGTCAAGATAGGGAAAAACTGCGCTTGCAGGGGTGTTTGGTTTGATTACAAGTCCGGGCTTTACTCCACGACTTCTGATTTTGTCAATCGTCTTGTCAATGTCTGAATCACATTCAACGTGAAAGGTTATTATGTCTGCGCCTGCGTCGGCAAAATCGTCGGCGTATTTCAGCGGATCGCTTATCATAAGATGAACGTCAAACGGCTTGCCGGTGTATTTTCTGACAGTCTTGATTACGGGTGCGCCAAAGGTGATGTTCGGCACAAAGTGCCCGTCCATAACGTCAAGGTGCATCCAGTCGGCGCCTGCTTTGTCCATTCTTACGATTTCTTCACCCATTTTTGAGAAGTCACACGATAGAAGTGACGGTGCAATTTTCATTTTAAACATCCTTTCACGGTTGATTTGCTTTTGAATATGTAGCGGCGAACTGTATATAGGGACGTCAAGAATGCCGTCCCCTACAGATTTTCAGGAAAGGTTTGCGTAGGGGACGAGTTCATACACGTCCCAAAACGTTACCGATATATCAAGTTGAAATTCGGGTTACAATGGCTTAAATTTTATCAAACCTATCCACTCGAACTGCCTGCCGAGGCACTCGGCCTACGGTTTCTGGATAGCAGGTGCTACTATTGCGGCAACTCCCCAGAACAGTGCATAAATCAGCACCTCAAGCGAACCCATTACGCCGACTCCTGCATAAAGCGAGAGCGTAGCAGCAAGCAGAATACCGATAATGACAGCAATAAGCTGAATTACAATTGCAAGGGAAATGTTGTGCTTGATTTTTACGCTTCCCGATACTGCACGTGCAAGAGAAGAAACCTTGCCGCCTGTGATAAGATACGACCTCGAGCTATCCTCAACAGTTCCCTGAGCCTCTTTGAGCACATTGCCAAGTCCTGTTGAAAGCACCTTTATACTGCGGTAGAACAGGTTGTAAAGCTCGGCGATAAGGTCGTTTGTAATGTTGTAGTCGGTTGTCCTGATAAGAAAGCTGATTCCGTTTGTTTCTGCACGCTGAAGCTCGGATTTCAGTTCCGGGTCAGCGTGGTACCTCGTTACAAACATTGCTACAAGTCTGCCTGCACGTGAGAGGTATGTTACCTGTCTGCCCTTTGAGGTGTACTTTTCCTCGTATTCAATGCGTGGAGTTTCAACGCTGTATTTTTCCATAAGCTTGCGTGAGCCGACAAGAATTCTTTCGCTGTTAATCCAGCCGACAAGTCCCATTTCGTCCTCGTAAAGTACGCTTTCAACCTCGGGCAGAGTTTCGTTTGTTTCAGCAACAACCGAGTCAAATGCGTTTGCAATCGGATTCTGAGCCTCTTTTAAAATTGCGATTCCGCATAGAAGCGACTCGTCAACATTGTAGTCCTCGTAGGTCTTGATTCCCTCAAGCTCAATTGAGTCGGCAGGGAATAGCTCGTTTGCGTCAATCATAATTGCAGTGCTGTCGCAGAACTGCTTGATTGACGGATATCCCGAAAGCATCGCACCGAATGAGAGAAGCTTTTTGCAGAGCTTTCTGACGGGGAAATTAACTGCAAGCAGTGTTGAAACAGGAATTGCAACAGCAGTCATAAGCGCAAAAGCGTTGATAGCGTCAGCGAATGAAACCTTAACAATGCCGTAAATCAGGGTTATGATTATTGCGGTTATGGTCGTAATCGGCGCAAGCTTTGACGCTAAATCCTCGCTCGGGTCGGGGGCATAGGAGATTTTCAGGAAGTTTGAAGGGAATTTTGTTTTGTGCTGATAAGCAATAAGCGTCTTATCCGACGCAGTTCCGCTGAGCATCTTATTTGCAACATCTTCGTTATTATAAATTTTAGCGGCGTATTTCTGCCCTTTTGAAGAGATAAACCTGAAATTATCCTTTACACGAAGTACCATAAGCAGCTTTCCGAAATTGTTTGCAAAGAAAGCTAAAAGTACAATTACGCAGTAATAGTTGATGTTAAAGGCATTCATATCGCCGATGCAGAAGAACGAAACGATAGTCTGAATAAGAGCCGAAACTCCTCCGACAGCAACTGCGGTGTCGGAATTTCCTTTGAATTTAGTCAGCGGAGTCAGTCCACTGAGCATTGCAACACGGTTGATAAACAGTGAAAATCCTACCAAAAGGAAGTTTAAAATTGCATATGCCGCAGGTGCAAATGAAATTGCAGAGCAGATAGCCTGCGGAAAAAGCCTTGTAACTACGGTAAGTATAACTGACAATGCGGCTATTATGCCCGAAATCATACTGCGTACAAACAGCTTTTTTATGTTCAGATTAAGCTCGTAAAGGATACTTTTCTCGTCATCGTCACCTGTGTAGTCCTCAACAGGCTTTGCCTTTTCCTTGGGCGTGTCGTCATCGTCGGACTCGTCCTTTGAGAAAAAGCCGACTACTGCTGACAGGATTTTTTCCTGCGGTGAACGTGTGTCCTCGTTTTCCTCAGGCTCGTCCTCTTCCTGAGATTTAGGCTCGGGACGGATAACGTGAGCAATTACCGACGGATTTTTTGAGCGTATATATTCCTCATATTCGTTTTCAACAACCTCGGAAAAACGTCCTGCCTTGACGTTGAGAATTTCTCTGGACTCGTCGGGACGGTAGACAGGAACCTTTGCCACGACTTTTCTGGGCGGCTTTGCACCGTTTTCGTTTTTTATTCCGAAAAGCTGTTCGTACTTGCTTTGTTCGTTGTTATCCTGTTTTTCGGGTTCTTCGTCCTCAAGCTCAATATCTATTGAATTTATGCTTTCAATGTGCGTTTCGTCGTCCTTGAACTGTTCAACCTCGCCGAGCACCTCGCCCGAAAAGCTTGTGTTCTCATCATATTCGGGGGTGAGTGTTACTATTTTGTTTTCTTCGGCTTCGGCTTTTTCGGCGGCTTCCTTTGCCTCCTGCTCTGCTTTTATTCTTGCTTCTTCCGCTTTCTTTTCAGCTTCTGCCTGAGCTTCCTCGGGAGTTTTGACATCCTCGCTGCTTCCGTCCATCATAAGAGAAGCCTGCATTGTTGCTGCTGTTTTTTCGCCGACTATTGTATTTGCCGTATCAACTTCATCAAGCGGATTTTTATTTTTAAGCCTTGGCTTTTTATCTGCGTTGCTGAAAATCTCGTCCATTTTCGGCTTTGCACGGTATTTCTGCGCAGTTTGTTCCATTTTTTCCTGGTCTGCAAGATAGTGAGTTTCTTCAAGTATGCTTTCTATTTCACGCTCTCTGAGCAGGTCCTGCTGTTTATCCTGTTCTGACAAGATTAACACTCCTTCCTTTTTCAGGTGTAAAACTTTTGCTTACTGTCTGTCCGATTTTTATTTCATAAATTAACAATTAACAATGTACAATGAACAATTTAGGTCGAGTGGATAACTTGCAATTATTTATAAGTTGGTTTCCCGAATTAATTTATATTGCGGCTGAAAGCCGCTTCCGCAATTGTTAATTTTTAATTATTCATTGTAAATTGTATTTATCTGTTATTCATTGCGCTGTACATCAGTATTCCTGCGGCTACAGACGCATTCAGAGAATTGATTTTTCCTTTCATCGGCAGGGAAACAATCACGTCGCACTTTTCTCTTACAAGGCGTGAAATTCCCTTGCCCTCGTTGCCGATAACAATTGCACACGCACCCGAAAAGTCGCATTTTCTGTAGTCTGTGCCGTCCATATCTGCACCGTAAACCCATATGCCGTGCTGTTTCAGCTCGTCAAGCAGGCTTGCAATATTTGTCACCCTCGCAACACGCATATATTCAACTGCGCCTGCGGAAGCCTTGCCTACAGTGTAGCTCAGGCTTGCGCTGCGGCGTTTGGGAACGATTACGCCGTGAACGCCCGCACATTCGGCGGTACGGATGATTGCACCGAGGTTGTGTGGGTCCTCAACCTCGTCAAGCACAACGATAAACGGAGCTTCACCGAGGCTTTCAGCATATTCAAAAATTTCTTCAACAGTCGAATACTCCTTGACGGCGGCAAAGGCGACAATTCCCTGATGATTTGTGTTGCCTGTAATATAATCGAGCTTTGTGCGGTCAACCTCTTTAATCGGGATTTGCTTTTGCTTTGCCTTTGCAAGAATCCCCACAACTGCGCCGCTTTTTTCGCCCCTTGCCACAAGGATTTTATCAATCGGTCTGTTACTTCTGACAGCCTCGCTGACAGGATTTCTGCCCGAAATAACGTCGGATTTAACTTCATTGTTTTTTTCAGTCATTTTATACCTCAATGAGAAAATTTAATTTAATTATTATATTATAACATAAAATTTAAAAATAATATATACTTATACGAAA
>JBJFHX010000127.1:0-2850 GCA_051893995.1 Ruminococcus sp. | reverse complement strand
AGCAGTACGACAAGCTCAAACACTCACAAGCCTGTAACTGATTCAAATGCCTGCACACTTGACGGTAACAAATTTGCCGTAGGCGACACAGTAACCTGCGTTTACAAACTCTACGCTCCTGAAGTGCTTGAAAACTATCAGGGCTATATCTCCTATGATACAAAATATCTGTCAGTAAAGTCAGCCAAGCTTGACGGTCCTGCTAAATCCAGCGGATTTCTTAACTACAATCTCAACGGCAAAATCAAGTTTAACGGCTCAAACATATCAACAGGATATGACTACACCAATACAGGCAGCTTTATTGTTGTAAACTATGAAATAAAAGCCGCAGGCTCAACAACTCCTAAATTTGTCTGGGAAGTTGCAACGGGTGAATCCGAAAAGGCATATGTAGAGAATAACAAAGCCGTAAACGGACTTAAGCTTACAAAAGAATATTCATAACTGTTATTATTGTTTGACTATCTAAAAACAACAGCCGTTTTTCAGAAATGAGAGGCGGCTGATTTTTTATATCCTAAAAACTGTACCTATTATTTTTATCAAAACTGTCTATTTTTAAATATACAGTTTTATGCTAAAATTCAACTGTATTCAAAAAAACTCGAAATCAGTCGAGCAAAAAGGAGGACAGTTATGATTAAAAAAGCCGCAGTCATCAACGACCTTTCGGGATTCGGAAAATGCTCGCTTACGGCGACAATCGCTGTGCTTTCGGTAATGGGCGTTCAGCCCTGCCCTATGCCTACTGCTGTGCTGACAAACCAGACGGGCTATAAAAATCATTACTGTATTGACCTCACCAACGAGCTTTGCCACTACAAAGAAATGTGGAGTTTAAACAATGAAAGCTTTGACGGTATTTACTCGGGATATATTGCCGACAAAAGACAGGTCGACATAATCTCTGATTTTATCAGCACATTCAGAAAAAGCAACACTGTTGTACTCGTTGACCCCGTTATGGGCGACAACGGCAGACTTTATTCAGCTTACAATGATGAAAGCTGTAAAAAAGTCTGCGGTCTTGCAAAATCAGCCGACATAATTACGCCGAACCTCACCGAGCTTTGTATTCTTACCGACACAGATTTTGACAAGCTAAACTCGCACTGCGAAAGTGACGATTTTCTTGACAGAATCAGCCATGTTGCAAAAAGTGCAATTTCCCACAGCGAACAGAAAATCGTTGTTACGGGAATCAACAAAGGCGGCTATCTTTACAACGGTGTATTTTCAAAACAGAATTGCGATTTTATCAAAGCAGAATGTCACGGCGGAAGTTTTTCGGGAACAGGCGATATTTTCGCTTCAATTGTGTTTGCCTCTGTGGTAAACGGAGAAAGCCTTGTATCTTCTGTAGAAAAAGCCGTTTCATTCATTGAAAAGGCAACTGCCGATACGGCTAAGGAGCCGTACGACAGAAACGACGGTATTAATTTTGAAAAATTTTTATATCAGCTTCATAATTAATGATTTCAGGAGGAAAAAGTATGAACAACCAGAATGTAAAAACAAAAACAGGCACAAATGTAAACGTAAAGCTGATTACAATGACCGCTATGTTTGCGGCTCTTGTAACAGTTACGACAGCATTTATTAAAATCCCATCTCCCCTCGGTTACTCACACGCAGGTGACTCGATGATTTACCTCGGCGCAAGCGTTCTTCCCGGACCGTTCGGAATTATTGCCGCATCAATCGGCGGTGCACTTGCCGATTTGATTGCAGGCTATCCGCAGTGGGCAATTCCTACGGCAATCATCAAGGCTTTCAACGCCGTTCCGTTTGTAATCTGCGGAATTATGCTTAGAAAGCACGGCAAGGGCAACAAAATCATTAATATTCCCAACCTTCTTATGCTTATTCCCACAACAATGGTTACAGTAGGCGGTTACTTTATAGCAAACGGTCTTATGTACGGTTGGGCAGCTGCAATCGGCGAGCTTACAACATGGTGGCTCCAGCCCGGCGTCGGCGCACTCATCTACATTGCAGTAGGCGCAGGTCTTGACGCAATTAAATTCAAGCAGAAAATGCTTCCCAGAGTTCTGAGGTGATTGTATGGCAAGCACAAGTGAAGAAATACTCTATGTCTACAAAGACAAGGTTTATCTTAACATAACAAACAAATGTCCGTGCGCCTGTACATTCTGCATACGCAGTAAAAAGGACGCTATAGGCGATGCATCTAACCTCTGGCTCAATCACAATCCGAGCTTTGAGGAAGTAAAGGAAGCAATTGACGCCTTTGACTTTAACGGCTACAATGAAATAATATTCTGCGGCTACGGCGAACCGACAAATTCTTTTGACGTGCTCGTAAAGACTGCACAGTATATTCGCAGTAAGCTTGATATAAAAATCAGAGTTAATACAAACGGACTCGGAAGTCTTGTTAACGGAAGGGACATTTCAGAGGAGCTTTGCAAAAACGTTGACGCTGTTTCAATCAGCCTCAACTGTTCAAACAAGGAGGATTACCTCAAAACTGTCCGTCCGAAATTCGGCATTGAATCCTTTGACGAAATGCTCGATTTTGCAAAAAAGTGCAGAGCACTCACCGAAAACGTTGCGCTCTCGGTTGTTGACGTAATCGGCGAAGAAGAGGTTGAAAAATGCAAAAAAATTGCAGCAGGACTGAATATTCCGCTGCGTGTCAGAAAATATGACAACTCATCAGACAACTAACATCACCATATTTTCCATTTCAAAGCAGGCACCGCAAGGTGTCTGTTTTGTTTTATAAGACTGTTGCTTTTTACAGATTTATTTATTCCGTTTAGTTAGACAAACCATAATTTTTTAGTCCGTTATAAAAGTCGGATATGATATAAAACTCGGTAT
>JBJFHX010000126.1:0-11722 GCA_051893995.1 Ruminococcus sp. | reverse complement strand
AAGCTCGTCAATCTCTCCGCTGCCTGTTTTGCTGACAGCCTCCATACGGCTTTTGAAGTACGATGAACACTGATTTATATTGTCAATTGTCAAGTCCTTGCCGAGAGCATTTTTGATTTCGTCCTGAGTATCACCCGTAGCACCGTTTGCAAGCAGTGAAAGCTGAAGTGCCGTAGCCGCAGCAGGAAGTACCGACGACTTTGTTTTATCGGATTTCTGCGAATAATAGTTGCGGAACAGCCTTAACTCGAAGTTTGAAATTGAGCTTGCATACACGTTGTATGACATCGGTGCAGAGGTTGCGCCGTCGTTGTAGTTGTAGCTTTCGTCAGGGTCAGTGCTCCTTGTATAATCCTTTGACAGCTTTTCTCCGTTTGAAAATTCCGACGGGTCGCCGCAGGCGCACAGCGTACATACAGCCAGAGCGAGGCACATCAGCAGGGCAATTGCTTTTTTCATTGTTTTGTTTCCTTTCAATGGGTATAATTTTTTATCAGTCCTCTGCGCAGAGCTTCTGAGCAAGTCTGAATATATTTTCCGCAGAGTCAGCTATTGAAAGCTCTCTGCATTTTTTCTTCATTTCATCAAGCTTTTCCGGAGAGTTTAAAAGCTCGATAATCTGGTCTGCACCCTTTTTCTTGTCAAGCAGCACAGCCGCATTCTGATTAACAAGAAAGTCAGCGTTGTCACGCTCCTGACCGGGAAATGCGCTGTAAATTGCCATAGGAAGTGTGCAGGCAAGGCTTTCGGTAACGGTAAGTCCGCCGGGCTTTGTCACAATCAAATCGGAAATATGCATATAATCCTGAACGTTCCTGACAAAGTAAAGCAGCTTTGTGTTGTCCTGCATACCCATTTCGTCAATCAGCTTTTCAAGATGACCGAAAAGCTTAATATTGCGTCCAGTAATTACGATAAACTGCATATTTTTTCCTTTTTCAGCAAGGTTTTTGTAAAATTCCAGAACACTTGTAACACCGAACGAACCTGCCATAAGCAGAACTGTCGGAAGATTCGGGTCAAGTCCCTCACGCTTGCAGATTTCTTCCTTGTCAAAAGGCTCTGTAAAACTGTCAAAAATCGGTATTCCGAGCGGATAGATTATGCTCTCGTCAACGCCGTATTCATCAATCAGCTTTTTTGCCATCTGCGGCTCTGCAAGCACATACGCTTCTATCTTCGGAACAATATATGTACGGTGAGCGTCGTAATCGGTAATAATGCTGATTGCCTTTACGTCAATCTTGCCCTGACGGCGAAGCTTTGAAATCATCGTTGTGACAAACGGATGACAGATGATGACAATATCGGGCATAAACTCGTTTATTGTTTCAAGCAGCTTGTTTGACATCATCGTATTTGAGCGCATTACAGCTTTGTACATAAGATTCTTTCTGTCGGTAATTTTATAGCATTCTCCGTAAACCTTCGGGATTTTTGTTGCCATAAAATGATAGCCGCCGCATACGGTTTTGTCATACACTTTTCCGATTGCTTTCATTGCGTCAACAACCTTAACTTCCGTTTCGGGACTTAACGACTTTATTTTTGTTTCAATTGCAACAGCTGCACGCTTGTGACCTCCGCCTGTTGATGCGGTAAATATAAGAATTTTCATATTATTTCTCCGAGCCTTCGGGCAGAATAATTATGCCCTGATATTTCTTATAAATTTCATCTTATATATACTTATTATACTTATATTTTACAGTAATTTCAACCGTTATTTTCACTTTGTTCAAATGCTGATTTTTGCTGTATGTTATGCATTTATCCTCTTTAGATTTCAGCGAAAAATTGCAGATAATTCGATTACATCTGTTTTTCTTTTTGATATTGCTTTTATTAAATGCATTATTGAAAAAGGTTTTGTTTTTATATTAAACAAAAAATTGCTAAAAAAACTTTTTAATATTTGTATTTTACCACTTTATTTTTACGGCACTTTATAGTAAAATGTATTCTGTAACCAAATGCTAAAATTTTTAAACAATATTTGCATATATTTCAGAGGTGAGATGTTTGAGTAAAAATTCCTTTGACGATTATCTTGTTTTAGATGAAGGTCTTGTTGATATTTCAAGCGGCAAGGCTGCTCCTGCACAATCAGGTAAAGGAAAACATTCGTCAGATTCAGGAAAGAATCCAAATAAAAAGAATCCAAATAATAAAAACAACAAGAAAAAGATTATCGTAATTTCTTCTGTTGCCGCAGCAGTTGTAGTTGCACTCGGTATTACAGGCTTTTGCCTGTTCCAGAGCGGAGTGTTCAGCAACCCTGACGTTGAAAACAGCGAGTTTGTATTTAAAGACGGCACTGCAGTTTCAGGAGTTTCAATTTCAGGCAAAACTATGGAAGAAGCCAGAAAACTGCTTGAATCCAGAGAGGAAAGCTTTATTAAGCCTATTTCAATTTCTGTAGACGCTGACGGCGACGTTACAACGCTTACTCAATCCGACTTTGAATATACCTTTGACATTGATACTGTCCTGAGCAATGTAAAAAATGACACCCTCAACCCATCGGGCAACAACACCTCAGAGAGTAAAACCTATGAGATTACGGCTACGGTAACTGTTGACTCCATAGAAAAGAACGCAAAAAAAATTGAGGAAGCTACCAACCGTGACGCAAAGAACGCCTATGTTTCAAAGTTCACGCCGTATTCCGACAAGCGTTTTGAGTATGCAGAAGCCGAAAAAGGCAGAAAACTCAATACAGAGGATTTAACCGACCAGCTTAAAACAGCTGTTTCTCAGGGTACTGCCGAAAGCAGAATTATTGCCGACGTCGAAACAGTTGATGCAAAGATAAATGTTGACTACCTCAAAAAGAATATCAAAAAGCTTTCTTCCTATGAAACTGTTTCCACAAACTCTGAAAACGGTACGGAGAATATGAGGGTTTCGCTTGCAGCCTGCAACGGCTCTGTTATTGAGCCGGGTGCTACATGGTCATTCAACAAATGTACAGGCGATTCAAACCTTGAGTCAAACGGATATAAGTCCGCAGGCGTTATCGCAAACGGCGAGCTCACCAGCGGAATCGGCGGCGGTATATGCCAATCAAGCTCCACAATCTACAATGCCGCTATCAGGGCAAATATGGATGTTGAAGAACGCTATTGCCACAAATGGGCGTCTTCTTACGTTCCGACAGGTCTTGACGCTACAATCGACTATCCCCGACTTGACTTAAAGCTTTCAAATCCGACTGAATATCAGATGTTTATGGAGTGCAAGCTTGTTGACCGCACACTCTATGTTTCAATCTGGGGCGTTAAGGATTCGTCCTATGACGAAATCAAAACTCACAACGAAATGACCGACAAAGGCGATTCAAGCTACACAGTAAAGGCTTGGAAAGTTTACTATAAGGACGGCAAAGAGGTTGACCGCAAGTCGCTCGGTTCTTCTACATACGACAGCGACCACGGTTATGTGTTCATTGAGGCTGACAACGACAGCAACGCAAAGAATACAAACGTTGACAACGTAAATGAAACCACAAAGCCCACAAGCAGCGAAAGCTCGCACAGCTCATCAAGCAGCAGTAGCAGTAGCTCTTCATCAAGCAGTAAACCGCAGAGCAGTTCGTCAGCTTCCTCAAAACCGAAGCCTACTCAGGCTCCTACTGAAGCTCCGACCGAGCCGCCTGCACCTCCTACTCAGCCTGAGCCTGTTCCTACCGACCCGCCTGAAACAAGCGAGAGTAATTAATCAAAAATTAATTTAATAAAAAACTCCCTTTCGCAGATAATAAAAGCGGAAGGGAGTTTTTGTATGATAAGAAGAATAGGCGGACATACAATCGGATTTGAAGAAATGCCTTCAATCGTCGGCTTTGCCTCTGTTGCTGGTAAGTATGAATCGCAGGGACCTCTCGGCAAGGCTTTTGACAAGATAATTTACGACAGCTACGACGGACTTGATACCTACGAGCAGGCTGAAAGCCGTTTTCAGTCCGAAGCGGTAACGGCTGCGCTTTCCAAGGCAAAGATAAAAGCAGAAGAGGTTGACTGTATTTTCGCAGGCGATTTACTCAATCAATGCGTCGGCTCAAGCTACGGACTTATTGATTTTGATATTCCTTATCTCGGTCAGTACGGCGCATGCTCGACTATGGCTCAGGGACTTATTATGGCTTCCGTTTTTGTGGAAAGCGGTGCGGCAAATACGGCTATGTGCGTAACCTCGTCGCATTTCTGCTCTGCTGAAAGGCAATACCGATTTCCGCTTGAATACGGCGGAGTGCGAACTCCCACTGCACAGTGGACGGTAACCGGCTCGGGAAGCTGCGTTCTTAAAAATGCAAAAAAAGGACCGTGTATTGCAAGGGCGACCGTTGGCAGAATTGTTGACCTCGGCGTAAAGGACGCTAACAATATGGGAGCGGCTATGGCTCCTGCGGCGGCGCAGACCCTAAAAAACTATTTTGACGATACAGGCACTTCTCCACGTGACTACGATTTGATTTTAACAGGCGACCTCGGAGAGGTGGGCAGTAAATCGCTTTACGATTTGCTTTTGCTTGAAGATATTGACATACGCAACAGGCACAACGACTGCGGACTGATGATTTTCGACAGAAACAAGCAGGACGTTCACGCTGGCGGCTCGGGGTGCGGCTGTGCGGCGTCGGTTTTCTGTTCAAAAATTCTCAGCGATTTAAGTCAGGGAATTTACAACAACATTTTATTTATGGCTACGGGTGCGCTTATGAGTCCCACAACCTGCGGTCAAGGTGCTACAATTCCGTCAATTGCACATCTTGTAAATGTAAAAAACAGATAAATTTTTAAAAATATCTGTTCAAATCAATTTTCGTATGCTATAATATAAACACTAATGTGAATTGTGAAAGTATGTCTTTATGAAATACAGAATTTAAGGCAGAATAAAATGGGAGTTGTGTTTATGTTTGGCAGAATTCAGAACATTGACAACAGAGTTCTTGAACGCATCGGCAAAATTCATAAGCCTGCGCTCAATAAAATAATGATTTTTGCATCCCGTGCAGGCAATCTCGGTCTTGTCTGGTGGGCTATCTGTATACCGTTCCTTGTTCGACCCGACTGGAGGCTGACAGGACTTAATATTGTTTTCGGACTTGCGCTTGCTCACCTTATGGGTGAGATTATCCTCAAGCACATTGTCAAGCGTGTCCGCCCCTGTCACAGCTTAGGCGATGACGAACAGCTTATTAACAGACCGAAGTTTTACTCGTTTCCCTCGGGACACACAACAGCCTCATTTGCCGTTGTGGGAGTTGTTCTTTTAAGGTGTAGGCTGATAACCTTCCTGCCTATTTTACTGCTTGCGGCACTTATTGGCTTTTCAAGAATTTATCTGCGTGTGCACTACCTCACTGACGTTGTATGCGGTGTACTGCTCGGCTTTGTCTGCGGAGTATGCTCGGTGCTCGTTTTCAACGCAATTATTCCCGTTTAAAGATTAAGATTTTTAAGTATTCACCCCTCCGGACGGAGGGGTTTTGTTTTGCCTGAAACAGTATAAAAAGTAATTTTCCGTCAATAATAATCTCACAGTAAATTATACGTTATTTGGGGGTTATGTTGTGCAGTACGGAAAAGTTGAAATATGCGGAGTGAACACCTCGCAATTAAAATTGCTTAAAGAGAGCGAAAAAAAGGAATTGCTTTTAAAAATCAAAAACGGCACGCCTGCCGAGCGGAAAGCTGCCAGAGAGAAGATGATTAACGGCAATCTGCGGCTTGTGCTGTCTGTAATCCAGCGTTTTACAAACCGAGGAGAAAACCCCGACGATTTGTTTCAGGTGGGCGTAATCGGACTGATAAAGGCTATTGACAACTTTGATCCCAGCCTTGACGTACGGTTCAGCACCTACGGCGTACCTATGATTATCGGTGAAATCCGCCGCTATCTGCGTGACAACAATTCCGTCAGAGTTTCACGCTCAATGCGAGATACCGCCTACAGAGCAATGCAGATTAAGGAGGAGCTGACAAACAAGAACAACCGGGAGCCTACCGTTGAGGAAATTGCAAAGATTATGGAAGTTCCGAAAGAAACGGTTGTGCTTGCGCTTGAAGCAATTGTCGAGCCTGTTTCGCTGTACGAGCCTGTATTCTCCGACGGCAACGACACAATTTACGTTATGGACCAGATTGGCGACAAGAACGACGATTCAACGTGGCTTGAAGAAATCGCCGTTAAGGAGGCAATCAAGAACCTTTCTGACAGGGAAAAACGCATCCTTACTCTCCGATTTTTCCAAGGGAAAACGCAGATGGAGGTTGCAAGCGAAATAGGAATTTCTCAGGCGCAGGTAAGCAGAATTGAAAAGGGTGCACTTGACACGATTAAGAAGAATATTTAGGAAAAATCGTGCCTGTTCCCACAATTACTGCCCAACCTCTCAAATACTCTTATTATTTCTTCAATCTTCAAAAAACATTCTTCATCTGTTAATGAGTCATTCTCAATTATAGATTTTATTTCATTTAATGCCTTGTAACAGGTGCTTTCCAATATTTTGTCAATATCAGCATTATTTCCCGATATAGTAACAGTGATTTCATTTTTTTCGATTTTATCATATATTATGTCCTTTATTAAATCCATTTCTTTCACCTCGCATATAATTATAGGTCAATTTATCCCTAAAATCAATAGGTCATTTTGCCATAATTGTTATGGTGATTGATATGAATTTTAATGAAAGACTAAAAAATTTGCGCAAAGAGAAGGGATACAAGCAGATTAAAATGCAGATGCTGACGGGCATTGACCAGAGCGATTATTCAAAAATCGAAAACGGCAAACGGTACTACACCTTTGAGCAATGCAGAAAAATTGCCCTTGCACTTGACACAAGTATGGACTACCTCGCAGGCTTAACCGACGAAAAGAAACCGTACAAGCGCACTAAAACAGAATAACCCACGTAAAAAAGGCTGCTCGTGATTGAGCAGCCTTCGTTGTTTTATTTTATGTGAGCTATTACTCAGTAAATAATCACAATACATTCTCTATCTTAACGGTTGTCCGCATTTATCGCAGAATTTAGCATTGGAAGTAATCTTGTTTCCGCAATTCGGGCAAAAATTAGGCTGATTAGTAACTGCTGAATTTTGCATATCCGTATTTGGTAGGTTGCTATAGGTATTCTGCAAAACAACAACATTCGATTTCGGCTTAACGGCAAGCATAACGATTCCTGCAATAACCATAACTGCGGAAAGAGCCATAAATATGTAGCAAGGAATAGAATTTGTGGCATTTGTTCTCGCCTGATAGTCCTGCATAAAGCTTTCCGCCCAATGAGTTGTAGTTGTCTGCACTTCGTAGAGTTGAACAGATGATATAATAAAAATTATTATGCCTACAATAATCAGAATAGTTCCGACTGCGACAAGCGCAGGATTTCGTTTTGAATTATTCATAGAATTCACCTCTTAATTTGCTGTTACTCTATATACAGAAAAGTTATCTTTGGTTTCTTTAACAAAAACACCGTTACCGTATGGATAAACTACACAGTTTTCTTCATCAAACGTACATACTTCATTTAAACCCAAATCCATTATTTTATATTTTGGTTGATTTGCATCTGTATGTTCTCTTACCAAGAAAAGCCCATTTTGATCAACAGAATATATTTCATCAGTGCTGAATAAACCTTCTACTTTTTGCTCGTAAATTGTATTTCCTTTACAGTCAATTAAACATCTTGCCTTTTTACTATTATCATAACATATACAATATCCGTTAATATATCCATCTTCTTCAATATCATTAGCTTTTAGATTGGAATCTAAATCTGTCACTAATTCTTTATTTGAATCTTTATCTTTAGATTTAATGTATGTAACCCCATTATACTGTGATACGATTCTTCCTCTATCAATAAATGCAACTTCGTCTGTGCTGTCATATTCCGCTATTTCAAATCCGAGTGATGTTTCTTTTCCTTTATTATCAATAAGAACATACTTATCGCTTTCAGTTAGTGCTACAGTATATTTATTAATATTCTTTTCAAAATCCAGTGAGTTAAGAGGATCATTAATACCGAACTTGTTTACACCTGTAAACGGCAGTATTTTTTTGTACTTAAATTCAGCAACAAAATTATCGTTGAAATCAATTAGTCCATATTTCTGATTTTTTTGTGCAACAAATAATTCAGGAGAAGCAATTTTCAACCATTCATATTTTATTGGTACAATTTCATTCAAATCAAGATCCAAAGCACCATATTTACTATCATTACATACAATAACAACACCGTTATCTAATTTTGCTGACTCAAAATCAATATTTCTCATTTCATTTGTTTTTAAATTATACAGAAAATATTTTGATTGGTTTAATTCAACAACAACATAATCACCAAATATACCTGATATTTTACCATAGTCACCATTTCCTCTTTCTGCTGCTACTTCTCCAAAATTAACAACCATATTTTCATCTAAATCATATATTACATCATAAGATGAATCAAAAGTTATTATAATATAATTCCCATATGCATCAAATCGTGTAACTTTACTACTTGTATCAGAAAATATCTCATTTATCCTATAATTCGGCTTGCCCTGTGGCGGTTGAGCAATAAAATTTGTATTTTCATAATTCGGTTCTGTTGCAGGTTGTGTTGAAACTTTTTCAGTTGTGACAATCTGCTGTGATGATTTGTCGTTGTTATCTGCCTTTGAACTGCCCGATTGTTCACTTTGCGCACCGCAAGCGCATAGTGACAACATCAGTATAGCTACAGATAATACAATCGCAAGTGATTTTTTCATAAGCGTCCTCCTCAAATGTTTATTTAAGATAATTATATTATCTTATTTAGATATTGTCAATATATATTATCTGTTTTAGCTAATATTTTCGTCTGTAAAGTTTAAAATGATATAATGAGCCTATAAAATAATTTTGTAAAAGGTGTAATTATGGATTTTTCAACACGACTGAAAGAGCTTCGTACCGATAACGATATGTTGCAGTCTGACCTTGCAGAAAAATTAAATTTAAAATCAAGTGCAATTTCAAAATATGAAAAAGGTTTAACGCAACCGAGTATTGAAACAATCATAAAACTTGCCGAGATTTTCAATGTTACGGTAGATTATCTTGTCGGTGCATCGGATATAAAAAATCCATATGACGTAAGCCGTATTACACCTTATGAAGCAGATTTAGTTGACAATTTCAGGAAATTAACTTATGAAAATAAAATCAGAATTGACGAACGAATTAAAACAATGATTGAAAATAGCATATAAATTTTTTATAGTATTATTACACATAAAAAGGCTGCTCGTGATTGAGCAGCCTTTTGTTTTGCTATATTAAGTTATTTCGAAAATCGAAAATTACTTGTTGTTAACAGCAGCCTGTGCAGCAGCAAGACGTGCAATCGGCACACGGAAAGGTGAGCATGATACATAGTCAAGACCAATCTTGTGGCAGAATTCTACTGAAGACGGGTCGCCGCCGTGCTCGCCGCAGATACCAATGTGGAGGTTGGGATTAACGGGCTTGCCGAGCTTGATAGCAGTTTCCATAAGCTTGCCTACGCCTGTCTGGTCGAGCTTTGCAAACGGATCGTTTTCGAAAATCTTTGTATCGTAGTAAGCGTTTAAGAACTTACCAGCGTCATCTCTTGAGAAGCCGAATGTCATCTGTGTAAGGTCGTTTGTACCGAAGCAGAAGAAGTCAGCCTCTGTAGCGATTTCGTCAGCTGTAAGAGCAGCACGGGGGATCTCAATCATTGTACCAACTTCGTACTTGAGGTCAACGCCTGCAGCAGCGATTTCAGCGTCAGCTGTTTCAACAACAACCTTCTTAACGAACTTAAGCTCTTTGATTTCGCATACGAGCGGAATCATAATTTCAGGCTTAACGTTCCAGTCGGGATGAGCCTTCTGAACTTCGATAGCTGCACGGATAACAGCCTTTGTCTGCATCTTTGCAATTTCGGGATATGTTACTGCAAGACGGCAGCCACGGTGACCCATCATCGGGTTGAATTCGTGGAGTGAAGTGATGATAGCCTTGATGTCTTCAACAGACTTGCCCTGAGCGTCAGCAAGCTTCTTGATGTCCTCTTCCTCTGTGGGAACGAACTCGTGAAGCGGCGGGTCAAGGAATCTGATTGTTACGGGGCAGCCCTCAAGAGCTTCGTAGAGAGCCTTGAAGTCACCCTGCTGATAAGGAAGAATCTTGTCAAGAGCAGCTTCTCTCTCTTCAACTGTATCTGCGCAGATCATTTCACGGAATGCAGCGATTCTGTCCTCTTCGAAGAACATATGCTCTGTACGGCAAAGACCGATACCCTCTGCACCAAGCTCACGAGCCTTTTTAGCGTCAGCAGGTGTATCAGCGTTTGTTCTAACCTTAAGAGTTCTGAACTTGTCAGCCCATGACATAATTCTTTCGAATTCGCCTGCGATTGTAGCGTCAACAGTGGGGATAGCACCGTCGTAGATGTTACCTGTTGAACCGTCGATTGAAATGTAGTCACCCTCGTGGAACTCTTTGCCTGCGAGTGTGAACTTCTTGTTTTCTTCGTCCATATTGATGTCGCCGCAGCCTGATACGCAGCATGTACCCATACCACGAGCAACAACTGCTGCGTGAGATGTCATACCGCCTCTAACTGTGAGGATACCCTGTGAAGCCTTCATACCTGTAATGTCTTCAGGTGATGTCTCAAGACGAACAAGAACAACCTTTTCGCCTCTTGCGTTCCAAGCTTCAGCGTCCTCTGCTGTGAATACAACCTTACCGCAAGCAGCACCGGGAGAAGCGCCAAGGCCCTTGCCGATAGGAGTAGCTGCCTTTAATGCAGCGGGGTCAAACTGGGGATGGAGAAGTGTATCAAGGTTACGGGGATCGATCATAGCAACTGCTTCTTCTTCAGTTCTCATACCCTCGTCAACGAGGTCACAAGCAATCTTTAAAGCAGCCTGAGCTGTTCTCTTACCGTTTCTTGTCTGGAGCATATAGAGCTTCTTGTTTTCAACTGTGAACTCCATATCCTGCATATCTCTGTAGTGGTTTTCAAGAGTCTTGCAAACCTGCTGGAACTGCTCGAAAGCCTCGGGGAACTCTTCAGCCATCTTTGCGATAGGCATAGGAGTACGAACGCCTGCAACAACGTCCTCGCCCTGTGCGTTGATGAGGAACTCACCCATGAGCTTCTTCTCACCTGTAGCAGGATCTCTTGTAAATGCAACGCCTGTACCGCAATCGTCACCCATGTTACCGAATGCCATTGACTGTACGTTTACTGCAGTACCCCATGAATAAGGAATATCGTTGTCACGGCGATATACGTTAGCACGGGGGTTGTCCCATGAACGGAATACAGCCTTAACAGCGCCCATAAGCTGCTCTTTAGGATCATCAGGGAAGTCCTGACCGATTTTAGCCTTGTATTCAGCCTTGAACTGTGAAGCGAGTTCCTTGAGGTCGTCAGCTGTAAGCTCAACGTCGAATGTAACGCCTCTTTCAGCCTTCATCTTGTCGATAAGCTCTTCAAAGTACTTCTTACCAACTTCCATAACTACGTCGGAATACATCTGAATAAATCTTCTGTAGCAGTCCCAAGCCCAACGGGGGTTGCCTGATTTTTCAGCAATTACGTTAACAACTGTTTCGTTAAGACCGAGGTTGAGGATTGTATCCATCATACCGGGCATAGAAGCTCTTGCGCCTGAACGAA
>JBJFHX010000125.1:0-2870 GCA_051893995.1 Ruminococcus sp. | reverse complement strand
TTTGAGCTTGTCGTACTGCTGCCACTGTTGCCTGAACTGCTGCTGTTGTTTGCAGAACTGCTGTTATTGCTGTTGCCGCTGTTTGAAGAAGCGGAGTTGTTTGAGCTGTTGCCGCCTGATGAAGAATTTGCAGAAGAAGAGCCTGCATTATTCGAATTCTGCGATGATGAATTTTTATTATTTTCACTGCTGCCGTTTCCGTTTGACGACGTCTGAGAACCCGTATTTTCTGCCGAAACAGTGTTTCCGTTTGCGTCGGTAGCGTAAGTTCCGTCCACGACCACCGTCACAAGCTCGGTTTCCGTCACTGTTCTTGTTTCGTTAGTTGACTCAGAGCTTTCTCCGCAGCCTGACATAACAGCCGCAGAGGTTGCTGTAAGAACAATTAACGATGCCAAAGCAATTGTAAGAATATGCTTTGACTTTTTATTTTTTCCGTTGCGCATTTTGCCACTCCTTTAAAATGAAAAATAAGTCCGATTGGATTACAAAATAATTATAGCAAAGCGGCTTATAAAAATAAAGCGCTTTCACAGAAGTTTCACAATAAATTCACCAAACATTAAAATTATGAAGTCAATAAGTAAAATATGCACTTGAATAAAAAACTTGTCAATGATATAATAAATTTGCAATAATTTACTAAAAATATTAGTTATTTCAGGAGTGATGAAATTGAAAAAGCTAACATCAATCATACTTGCGTTGGTTTTGACGTTCAGTGCATTGTCGGTTTGTTCCGTAAGTGCTGCACAGGATAAACCGATTTCTTTTGATACGTATGAGGCGCTTTATGTTCACGCAGTATCCGGTTCAAACGACAGCGAAGCGTGGCAGGCATGGCAGTGTGAGCACGATGAGGATTTCACTGTTGTAAATCCGAATGTCAACTACTTTTTCCTTCCTACCTCGGCAGACAGCAAAAAGGTTGACATCTATAATGCCTACAAAACCTCTGTTACCGTAAACGGAGTTGAAATTCCGTCAGGCGAGGTAAAGACTGTAAACTATGAGCTTGGAAAGTCCTATTCTGTTGACGTTTCGGGCAAGACCTATACTCTGAAGTTTATGAAATCAAATGCCGAGGCGGCAATTTACATCAACAACACAGATGCTTCCGGCAACGGTGCGGCTCTTTTGGTATACCTCAATGAAGACAAAAGCAGAAGTGCAAAAGCAACAGGTGCAATTGTCGACTCAAAGGGAAATATTGACAATACCGACATCAAAAAAATAAAGGGCAGAGGAAATACTACATGGGACAAGCCCAAGAAGGCTTATAACATTACATACAGCGACGCTGTTTCAATTGCAGGAATGAAAAAGAGCAAAAAGTATTCAATCCTTGCAAATTATCAGGACGATTCTCTGTCAAGAAACAGATTCCTCTACGACCTTTCCGACGCAGTCGGAATGCCCTATGCATCAGATTCACGCTATGTTGATTTCTACTCTGACGGCTTCTACTGGGGCTCTTATCAGATAACCGAAAAGGTAGAGGCAGGCAGCTCAAACCTTATAAGCGACATTGACGATACAGCTTATCTCAATGAAGACGGAACTGTAAACAGTGATTTTCCGTTTGTCTGCGAGGTTGACTCAGGTGCTCAGGACGGCGAGGATTACTATGTAAAAACCTCAAGCGGAAACAAGGTTACAATCAAGGCTCCCGAGCTTGAAGAGGGCGATGTCGGATACGAAGAAGTCAAGGAATATGTAAAGCAAAAGTTTGACGCATTTTATAATTCGGTTAAGAGCAGAACCTCCGACCCGACAGATTATGCAGACGTTGAGTCGCTTGCAAAGCTTTATCTTATCAACGAGCTCGGCAAAAACTGGGATTCGGGTGTATCAAGTCTGTTCTTTGTGTATAAGCAGGATTCAAGCGGAAAGTACAAGTTCTACGGTTCCCCTGTCTGGGACTACGACAACTCCCTCGGCAACGCAGTCGGAGTTGAAAGAGAGCTTAGTAATATCGGTGTAACCGACTACGAAGAATATTACGGCTGGTGGTGCAAATACAAGGGAAGAAGCTCAAATTCAAAATCCGTTACCAATATAATGAACTTTATTTCACGCAACAATATAGTTTATGAAAAGTCTGTATCGGTATGGTTTGAGGAGTTTGTGCCGGTTATCAACGATTTTGCTTCCGACAGCAGTACTCCCGAAACGAGCAGTACGTCAGAAATGTACAGAGCGTACACTTACTATAACCTCTTAAAAGACAGTGCACAGATGAATTATCAGAGCGGCTGGCTGCTTAATACAGGCTCGTGGATTGCAGACCATTCAAGTCTTTATAAAGCAAATTTCGATATGGCAACAAATACATACACTGTTGATACAAAGGCAACAACATATACTCAGGATTTTACGGGAATGTACAATTACTGCGTTGACTGGCTTACAAGCCGTGCGGCATGGATTTCGAGCGAGATGTCTGACGATTACACTCCGTCGGAAAAACAAATCGGTGATGTAAACAAGGACGGCAGTCTTTCAATCTCTGACGCAACAGAAATTCAGAAGTACGCTGTCGGTATAGTGTATTTTATACCATCGCAGGCAAGCCTGGGCGACGTAAACGGTGACGGTATAATAAACGTACTTGACGCAACGGAAATCCAGAAGATGATAGTAAGCTAACATACATAAATATTTATCGGCAAGCGGTGGCAGAAAGTCACCGCTTGCGCTTATTATTGAAATATGGTTATCTCTTTTAATCCGATAAACCATAATTTAGCGCAACGTTGACGTAGGGACACGGCGTGCCGTGTCCACACAAAAATTGCAATGCAATTTTTGTGAATGGGACGTGTAGGAACCCGTCCCTTACGGAAAGGTTTGTTTGTTATTATAATAAT
>JBJFHX010000124.1:0-11823 GCA_051893995.1 Ruminococcus sp. | reverse complement strand
CGGAATATAGAACTTTTTACGGTCTGTTGAACAGACTTATGATTGAGGATTTTTTTAGGTGAGGACGACGGAACTGAAAATTATCTGCACGAATACGCAAGCTATCTTGACCAAATAAAAACCGTGCAATTTTTTGTTTTGCACTTTTTCAGCGATTTATCAAATCAAAGGGAAATTGATTTTAACGAAGATTTAAATTACAACAGCGTACAGATTTCCACCGTATTTTATTTTGAGGACAACAAATCCAAACAGATGTACCATATCCGTAATCTGACAGAGTATTATTTTCTGTTGCTGCATTTATTTGTTGAGAATGAATACCACCTCTGCCGCTGTCAGCTTTGCGGCAGATACTTTGTTCCAAAGACAAAAAAGAAAACCCTGTACTGCGACAGAGTTCTGAAAAACGGAAAAACTTGTAAAGAGTTTGCGCCAAGATTAAAGCACCGCATACTGGCAAACAGAAATGAGGTGCTGAAAGCTTTTGACACACAGCGAGGAAAAATGTATAAGCGTTATGAAAGAACACTGAACACACCCGATACTGTGGAAAAGCCTTTGAGTTTTGAGGAATATTATGATTGGCTTGAAAAAGCGAGAACTGCCAGAGATAATTATCTTGAACAGAAGATTTCTAAAGAAGAAGCATTGAATATCATCGTTTCTAACTAAAAATCATATAGAAGCAGAAAACAGATAGGCAGTCAAATTTCCAATGATTGCCTATCCGCTTTCTTAATTATTTACTACATCAATGATAATCCTTGCACCCAGCCGAAATCCGTTCAGGAATATTTCTCGTTCACTGATTTCGGAAATCTCACGATTGCAATCCTTGTATTTTTCAAAGGTTTCATTCTGCGCCTCAGTCAGGGTTGCCGTAAGCTTTTCTTCATTTCTGTTGAGCAGTTTCAATAACTCTTTGACTTCATCATCCAGTCTCGCACATTTTTCGTGAGAAAATAAGTTTCCGTAATATAAATCTTCAAGTGTATTCATTGTCGCACCGCCTTTCGCAGTACAAACATATATCACAAAGCTTTTGCAAAGTCCAGACTTTTCATTAAAAATACTTCTTATATTTTACATTATGAGAAATTCCAAGACGGAGTAGTAAATGAATATGAGAACGAGCTACCTTTTGAAATCCCAAGTAAGTAGTTATGGTGCAATTTGGGAATGCTATTTAACCACAATACAGGCAAAGCATTAAACGCTTCTAAAACTGAAGGTGTAAGCCTGACATACATCACAACATCTAATGTATATTGGAATAGTTTTGAACTGGATAATTTGAAGATAATGCCTTTTACTGAATCCGAAATAGAAAAATGTACCGCTAAAAAAGGTGATTTATTAGTGTGCGAAGGCGGCGACATTGGGAGGGCTGCAATTTGGCAATTTGAAAATGAAATAAGGATTCAAAATCATCTTCACAGACTAAGACCGTATGATAGAATACATACAAAATTTTATTATTATATTATGTATCTCTACAAAGCAAACGGGAGAATAAATGGAAACGGTATTGGCTTACAAGGGCTATCATCAAATGCTTTACACAATATAATAGTTCCTGTACCTCCTGTTGAAGAACAAAAAAGAATTGTAGATAGTATTGATTCTGTTTTATCGCTAATTGAACAGATAGAAAGTCATAAGCAAAGTCTTTCATCACAAATTGATAACATCAAATCCAAAATCCTCGACTTGGCAATCCGAGGTAAACTAGTGCCGCAAGATCCTAATGATGAACCTGCTTCTGTTCTTCTTGAGCGTATTCGTGCGGAAAAGGAAGAACTGATAAAACAGGGCAAAGTCAAGCGTGATAAGAAGGAATCTGTTATCTTCAAAGGTGATGATAACTCTTATTATGAGAAGATGGGTCAAAAAACAATTTGTATAGACGAAGAGATACCGTTTGAAATACCGGACAGTTGGCGTTTTGTTCGTTTGAAATGCATATGGGAACTTTTGTCTGGCAGAGATTTGATACCAAGCAAATATAATAATGACGAAAATGGCATACCATACATTACTGGCGCCAGCAATTTTTCTGACGGAAAAGTAAATCCTATTAGGTGGACTCCAACGCCTCAAGTTATTACTGATTTTGGTGATATTTTAATAACTTGCAAAGGTACAGTAGGAGAAATGGCAATAAATGATTTTAGAAAAGCGCACATAGCTCGTCAAGTTATGGCTATTAGAAATATCTATAATCTTAATACTAAATATCTCTCTTTATGCATACAGTTTTATATTGAATCAATAAAGCTATCTGCAAAGGGTTTAATTCCCGGAATATCACGAGAAGAAATTTTAAATATCATCTTGCCAATTCCACCAGTGGTGTACCAACAGAGAGTTGTTAATTCTGTCTGTAAATATAACAATATCTTAAACGACATAGAAGCGAGCCTCAATTAAGGTTCGCTTCTACGTTGCTGATTATTATATTTACTTTTTTTATTATGTCAACTATGAGCATTTGCTCTTTATACGGTGGAATGGGTACTAACATATTTTTTAGAGTGATTGGTTTTAGCTCTTTCTGATTAGTTGAACCCTCTCCCATCTTTTCAAGAACACTTTGACTGGACTTCAAAAAAGCATACAAATAGTCTGCCATTATGCAATTATTCGAACGAATCACCGTGACGTGTGAATCAGGGACAATTGGAGTTGAGGTTGTATTATTTATATCTTTATAAATACCTACACGTCCAAGCGTACCGTTTCCAGTTGAATTGATTACAATATCATTGTTTTGCATAAATTCTGTATCAGAATATTTTTCAATAGTTGTTTCGTCCAAGAATAGAGCCAAGTTTAGATTGATTCCGTCATATTTAGTATTACATTTTTGTGCAAAAACGAGTGCATTTCCTGAATTAGCGTACTTAGGAGATTTCCCTCTTTTAATGTCTTTACAACAGCACGTCTGTAATCTGCTCCAAGTCCAATTATCAGGTATTTCAAAAGGCAATTCTTCATCAATGCAGACTGTGGTATTTCCCATCTTCTCATAATAAGAGTTATCATCACCTTTGAAGATAATAGATTCCTTCTTATCACGCTTGATTTTGCCTTGCTTAATCAGTTCTTCTTTCTCCGCACGAATACGTTCCAATAAAACAGAAGCAGGCTCATCATTCGGGTCTTGAGGGACGAGTTTACCACGGATTGCGAGGTCGAGAATTTTGCTTTTAACAGACTGAATTATTAACGCTAAATCTTGTTTGTATTTGTCTACAGTTTGTATGATTGATAGTGCTTCATTTATAGCGTTTGCAATTCGCTTTTGTTCATTAAGTGGAGGAAGTAAAAGACGAACCTTGAGTAAGTTACTTACAGCCAATCCGGGTTGGGCGGCTCCTGCAGAATATTGATTTAGGTTTAATCCAATCAAAGTATAGTATAGCCAATTCAGATCAATATTCAGCATTGGTGTAACTACTACTGCATGTTCGGTAGCATAAAACTTTCCGTGAGTCATGTTGACATTGCCGCAGAGCGCGCCTTGTCTACCTATTATTGGATAATCGCCCTCAACCAAATAATGATCAACAAAGCCACGGATTCCATTTCCCCCATAGCAAGGATACATCCCGTCAAGACAAATTGGAGAAATGTCGGAAGCCGGTATGAATTTACCTGCTTGCATTGTACATACGCTACCAACTGTTGTTATCGACCATCCATTAGGAATAGTGTATCCAAGTTCATCTTCTATACAACCTACCGTTCCATCGGCAAACTGCTCATAATGTAAATTATCATCACCTTTATAGATTATGGTGTCATTCTTAATATCCTTTGCTTTCAGCTTTCCGTCCTTTACCATCTGCTGTTTTTCGGCACGGATGCGTTCTAAAAGAACAAAAGCCGGTTCGTCGTTCGGGTCTTGCTCAACAAGCTTACCACGTATAGCAAGGTCAAGCACTTTTTCTCGTAAAGCTTTCGTATCTATCATAAGTCAATGCCTCCGAGAATTTCTTGAAGCTTGGATACTGCATCCGAAATTGCTGCAGCTTTTTGTTGCATTTCAGACAGAAGTTCTGTTATGGTGCGGTCATCTTTTTCAGTTAAATCGAGCCATTTAAAGTCAAGCTTCAGCTGTTCACTTGAATAAACTTCTTTTTCTGTAAAGCGTTTCCATCTGCCGTTGGGATTATCTTTAGAATAAGTCTCTTTTCTATCCTCCATATGTCCGGAACAATAGCAATTAACAAAATCGTCAAGATGTTCTCTCCTTAACGGCTTTGTTACAAGAGTATGTTTTATTCCTGTTCTATAATCATAGACCCAGATATCCTTTGTAGGTTTTCCTTTCTCAAAAAACAGAACATTCGTTTTTACACCGTTTGCATAGAATATTCCTGTCGGAAGCCTGAGAATAGTATGCAAATTGAAATCCTTTAGAAGTTTTTCACGCACTTTAGCAGTAGCATTTCCGTCAGTAAGTACATTATCAGGTAAAACAACACCAACTCGTCCGCCTGTTTTGACAATAGACATAATATGTTGCAGGAAGTTCACCTGATTATCCGAAGTTTTAATAAATTCCGGTCTGTTATCATGAACACTTACACTGCCCTGAGGACGGGTTCCGAAAGGCGGATTTGCTAAAATAACATCATACATTCTCTCTGATTTATCAATTAAGGAATCCTGACAAACAATCGGACTGTTTGCAGTGCCAATATCGTGAAGATAAAGATTCATAGAAGCAAGTGTTACTACCAGCGGTGTGTTATCTGCACCAAAAAGTGCATTATTTTTCAAGAATCGTTGCTTTGAAATTTCTTTACTTTGAGGCTTCATATGCTCAAAAGCAGAGAGGAGAAAGCCGCCTGTACCGCAGGCAGGATCTGCAACAGTTTCACCGATTTGGGGATCTATAACATCTACAATCGCCTTAATCAAGGGACGTGGTGTGAAATATTGACCTGCACCGCTTTTTTTATCCTGTCCGTTTTTCTCAAGTATAGACTCATAGATAGCGCCTTTAAAATCTCCCTCCATCATATACCAATTTTCACTTGAAACCATTTCTATTATTTTTTTCAAATGAACAGGTCTGTCGATTTTATTGGACGCCTTTGTAAAAATTGTTCCTATCAATCCACTGTCTTTCGCCAGTTCGGATAGTATTTCCTCGTACTTGTCAACTAAATCTGTTCCTGTTTGTTCAACAATATCTTTCCATTTGCAACCATCAGGAATACTGCTGCCAAGCCCTAAAGCCTCTTTTTCATCATCCATTTTTAAGAAAAGGATATAAGTAAATTGAGTGATATAGTCTGTGAATCCAACACCTGCAGCCGCCATTACACCAGCAATATCCCAAACTTTTTTGAGCAATGCAGATTCACTTTTTGTATTTGTAGTTTTTGCCATACTAAGCCGCCCTTAAAATAAATTTAGATAATTCGTATAATTCATTAGAAAATTGTTTTGGCTCAAATTCATTCATGGCTTCACGCCATAAATCCGGTGCAAATTCATTTAGTTCCAGTGAATTGAATGCACCCTCATTAACAATAAACTCAGCTATCTGCTGCATAATTGCTTTTTGAGTTTCGGAAAGGCTACGCTGAGCTTGTCCGCAATAGAGGTTGAATCGTTGAATGTATGTACCAAACAGACCGGTAAGCCTGCAACTTTTCTTATATGCGTACCTGACAATTTGTATGAGATTTGTTAATGCATTGACATTATGTTTTAAGTCTAACGCATCAACACTTCCGTTGGTATCAAGAATTTTATAATAGTTCCATATAGAATGAGGGGTATATTGCTTACTTTGCGATAACAGTTTATCCTTTAAATCACAGAGCATAGAATTAGTAATTACTTTATTTTCAGAATTATATATGATTCTTAAAGATTCTATCTGATCCTTGTTATCAAGCAAATATTTTTCAAAGGTATCAATAAAACTTCTTGCTGTTTCTTTTGAAAAGCCTGCGTAGATTACCTTATCTTCTTCAACAGGGTCAAAGATATAGAAACCTTTTTGCATTTCAAGAAGGCTTTTCCTTGCTTTATCATTTCCAATAAGGCAGAATATTAAATCAAGCCTTTCGGTATTAGGAGCAGAAGGATCCAAAAACGGAGGTAAGGAATGTTCGGATAATGCCTTATTAATAGAATTCGCAAGGGTTCTTGGCGCAAAACCATAATTTTTAATAAATGAGTCCAAATGCCGTCCAAATAAAGGATTATCTTCATAACGCTTGTTGATGGTTGAACAATAATTTCGCAATAATTCTAGGTTTTCATCGCTTAAATCCTTGTGAGATAAGTGTTCAATCAATTGCTCAAGCGTTAATACTTTGTTTGTCTTACCACCATTCTTTTTTGTACGGTCAGGCAAAGTTTTATCATGTTCAGTTACACCTACGGCATCTACAATATAAAAGCATTCCTTTGTATCTGCATTTGGGGTAACCTCTCTGAGTTTATCTTCATGAATATATCGACAACCACGGCCTTTCATCTGAGTATAAAGAACCTCAGATTTGACATCATTCATAAAAAATACAACTTCTAGCGGTTTAACATCTGTTCCTGTAGCAACTAATGTGACAGTAACCGCAACTCTAAAGTCTTTTTCAATTCTTAATTCTCGAATTAAAGCATTTGAATCCCCTGCCGAATATGTAATCTTTTGAACAAAATTGTCAGGTAGGATTTTATCCTTGAACTTATCAGCAAATACTTCCTTTGCAATTT
Organism: Ruminococcus sp.; assembly: GCA_051893995.1. Lineage (GTDB taxonomy): Bacteria > Bacillota > Clostridia > Oscillospirales > Acutalibacteraceae > Ruminococcoides. The sequence continues at coordinate 5,079 of JBJFHX010000124.1, read as the reverse complement.
CAACAATTTGAGACGCATGATTATCGTCCTTGGCAAAAATCAAAGTTTTGGGAATATACTCCCACGATAGTTTTCTGTCAGGATATAAATCAGTATATATTGCATCCCTATACGAAGTCAAAACAGATCTGATTTGAGCAGGATTTATAACGGTTCTGTCAAGCTGATTTGGAGAATAATCAATTCTTGACGTTGTTTTATATGTTGTGGTTTTGTGAGTGTACTTTGATTTCTCTGTAACTTCTGTTTCCCCATCAATTGTTCCACCATGTTCTGTTGACTCTGTTTTTATTCTGTACACACGAGCAGGAACGTTTACTCCGTCGACAACAGATTCGTCATATGTGTATTCTTCAATTTTGTTTTTATTAAAGAAAGCATATGCTTCAGGAGTTGGAGTAGCAGTAAGTCCCAATATCTTCGCATCCTTAAAATAATCAAGAACAGCTTTCCAACGGCCATAGATTGAACGGTGGCACTCATCAATAATAATAAACTGAAAATAATCAGGAGGAAGCTTCAGATTACCTTCTAGAGTGATTGACTTTGCAGCGTCTTTTTCATCTGATTTGAAGTTTAATTCATCCTCCATATCTTCATCTTTATCAGAAAACGCTTGTCCTGTTAATACTGCATATAACTTTTGTATTGTAGATATTACAATATCACCTTTAATATCATCTTCTTTTACAAGCCGTTTAATCGAGTAAATTGAGCTCATCTGCTGTTGATTCTCTGTCCTGTCAAATGTACTGAACTCAGATGCTGCTTGTCTTGCAAGGTTATTGCGGTCTGCTAAAAACAAAACTCTTCTCGTAGAAGTATAATTCAGCAGTCTGTATGCAGCAAGACAAGCTAAGTACGTTTTTCCCGAACCGGTTGTTAAAACAGCAAGAGCTTTTTTATGACCTTCTTTAAAAGATTTTTCAAGCTTACACTCTGCATTGTATTGGCAATCTCTTAGACCCTTTTCTTCAATTTTTGGCAACACTCCATATTCGGATGTTTTCCCAATCAATTGCAGCATCTTTTTTGGTGAGTGCATTTTAGAAATCTCAATATAGTCGCTGTCAGGTAAAAGCATATTTTTAAAGTATATCTTTTTCCCATTCGCAAGATAGACTAATGGAATTTTATTAGAATACCATAATCCATACCAATTCTGAGGTATTAGGGCATAATTTTCGGCTTGTTGTGCAACCTTTTCACCTAAATCGTTACTTTCACGCTTTGCTTCTACAATAGCAATAGCCTTATCTTCAACAAATAAAAGGTAATCACTCTCATGATTGCCTTGCATTAACGCTTCTTTGACAGCAGAAGGCTCATTGCACGGAATATAGTCGTTTCTGGATATAACATTCCACCCTGCATCATTCAATTGTTTATCAATTTTTATGCGTGCTAATTCTTCGGGTAACATCGTGCATCAATCCTCTTATGAATAAATAAATACTTTTAGTTATGCTGAACATTATGAATTATGTTCTGATAATAAAACTTATGAGAAGCTATTTCATAATAATTTTATCATACTTGTGAAAAGCAATCAACATTCTTTTACAAATTTTTATGCTATTGTATACAAAACTATACTCGGTATCGATATATTTAATGATGTGGGGTATTTCTTAATAATGTACCAAAACATATATAATTTGCTACAAATAAAGGAATTTAAAAGTTGTGTCTGTAAGCTCATTGACATACGATAGTGCATTTGCTATCATTTATTTGTAATAGGGATGTGCTTATCTATCAATTATCGGTAAATAAAAATTTGGAGTAAAATGTGAAGAGGAAAATTTTTGAGTTTATAAAACAGGAAGCGATACTGATTGTTTCCTGTGTGCTTGCGGTGATTTCAATGTTCTTTGTAACACCGGACAAGGAGTATCTTGAGTATATAGATTTCAGGACACTGGGAATATTGTTCTCGTTGATGGCACTGATGGCAGGCTTTCAGAGTATGGGCGTTTTTGAAAAAATCTCACGGAAGCTGTTAAATAAGGTGCAAAATATTCGCCAGCTTGTGGTAATGCTGACTTTACTTTGCTTCTTTTTCAGTATGATAATTACCAATGATGTGGCGCTCATAACCTTTGTCCCGTTTACCTTTGTGCTATTTGATATGCTGGGACAAATAGAAGAGGAAAAGTGGCTTATTCCTGTGGTGATTTTGCAGACCATTGCGGCTAATCTGGGCAGTATGCTGACGCCAATCGGCAATCCACAGAATTTGTATCTGTACGGAAAATCAGGTATGGCTTTTGAAAAATTTATTTGCCTGATGTTGCCTTATGTAGCCTTATCACTTGCAATGCTGCTTGTCAGTAGTTTAGCCATAGGAACTATTGGGAATAAAAAAACCACCGTAAGTCTGACCGCAAATAGCAAAGAAAAGAACACCTGCAAGGTGATAATGTATGTTGTGCTGTTTTGCATTTGTATTCTTGCTGTATTGCGTGTTCTCAGCGTTAGTATTGCGTTTGCCGTTACGCTTTGTGCAATCGTAATCTTTGACAGAAAAGTACTGAAAAAAGTGGACTATTCCCTATAGCTCACATTTGTCGGATTCTTTATATTCATCGGTAATATGGGCAGACTTCCAATGTTTTCATCTCTGTTACAGAAATATATCTCAGGTAACGAGATTATTACTGCGGTGCTTACCTCTCAGGTTGTAAGCAATGTTCCGGCGGCACTGCTATTGTCAAATTTCACCGATAACTTACCGGCATTGATTGTCGGCACTAATATAGGCGGTTTAGGTACATTAATCGCATCTATGGCAAGCCTGATTTCATACAAATTCATAGCACAAAAGAAAAATGTATCCAAAGGGAAGTATCTACTGTTCTTTACCATTGCCAATATCATTTTTCTCGTGGCGTTAATGTTGCTGTATGTTATAAAAAAGTAGGATAAATCGGGATTTAGCGGAGGAAAAATGGATATAATTTTATACTCAAACACAATTGATTAACTCTCTTATATTAATTGCAAAATTATTGTCAATATGAAATTATTCATACTCCCCTCTTGACAGCTAATCGGAATTAGCCTATAATAAGTATAGCTAATTACGATTAGCTAAGGAGGTATCGGTATGACAACAAAACAAAAAATCTTAAATGAAGCACTAACTCTTTTTTCAGAAAAAGGATATAGTGCTGTTTATGTCGGTGATATAGCTGATGCAGTAGGCATTAAAGCTCCCTCGTTATATAAGCATTATAAGAGTAAGCAAGCAATTTTCGATTCTTGCGTAGAAGTTTTTTCTGAAAGAATGGAACAGGTAAGAAATAAATTGCGGCTGCCATACACACCCAATGCTGACATTGACTATCAGACTGCAAGTATGGAAACGATTATTGAAATAGCAATCAACTTATTTGTGTTTTATTTGCAAGATGATGTTGCTGCAAAATTTAGAAAAATGCTGATGATTGAACGCTATCATAATTCAGAACTTAATGAGTTATTTGAGAATTTGTTTATGGACGGTGCGGTAAGACACGAAGAAAAGATATTTTCCGATTTGATAGCCGCAAAAATTATCAAGAAAGAAAATCCTCATATTATTGCATTACGCTTTTATACGCCCATTTTCTATTTGTTACAGAAGTACGATATGCACCCCGATATGGTTGAAGAAGCGAAACAGGAATTAATTTTAATGGTACGGGAATTTTGCAATACTTACGCAGCAGAGGGACATTAACGATGAGAAGAAAGATTTGGTATAAGCGGATGTGGATATATATTGTTGGAGGTGTTTTACTCCTTCTTGCAGCGTATCTTATTGTTCAAGGAATACGGTGTAGTATTGCCGTGAAAGAAAGCAAAGAAAGGCTTGCTGCTTACGGAGCAGAAACAGTTCAATTAAGTTACGGAAATATGAGCTATGTTGACACAGGTGAAAGCGAAACAATTTTGTCCGTACACGGAATTTTTGGTGGTTACGACCAAGCATATGATACCTGTAAAGATTTTAGTTCAGATTATAGAATTATCGCTCCATCACGATTCGGGTATTTAGGCAGCGATATTTTGGGTGACGGTACTCCCGCCGAACAAGCAACAGCATATGTGGAATTGTTGAATAAATTAGGATTTGATAAGGTGTATTTGCTGGCAACATCGGCAGGCGGAAGTGTTGCTATTCGCTTTGCTTTGGATTATCCGGAACGAACAAAAGGACTGATTTTATACTGTTCTGCAATGCCATTTACAGAAAAGCCGGAAAAGTATTCTGAATATGCAGGGCCGCCTGCGTTTTTATGTAATGACTTTACAATGTTTCTTATTAGCCCATTATTTGACCCGATTATGGGTATGGAACCGTCTACGATTTACAGTATGCTTCCTATTGGTGACAGAAAAAAATGGTGTGGTATTGGATGCTTCTGTAACAAATCTTGATATGGCGAGAAATTATGACAATTATCGTATTGAAGATTTACAAGTGCCGACATTGGTTTTTCACGCCAAAGACGATAAATTGGCAAGCTATACAGATACAGAAAAAGCAGTTGAGAGGTTTCCAAACTGTACCTTTATTCCTTTTGAAAGTGGAGGACATCTTATTGCAGGACATGGGGAAGAAATCAAAGAAGCTGTTTCAAAATTCATAGAAGAGCAGTAAATTGTTCGATTGTATAATAGTGAGAGGTATATAGACAAAATGGAAAAAACAGTATCTGAATGGGTACGCTGCCCTGTTTGCAAAAGTAAAACCCGTGACAGAATTAAAGCTGATACTGTTTTAAAGAATTATCCTCTCTACTGCCCGAAATGCAGGCAAGAAAGTTTGATTGACGAAAAAGATTTACAGATAACAGTTATTAAAGGATTTGTAGCAAAAACACATAGCTGAAATAACAAAGCGACAAATCAGAATTTGGTGAGGTTGTTCAAATGAATGAGCAAGTAAAAGATTATATAGATAAATATCCAAGTGAGATTATTGATATGTACAATAATTTAAGGAAGATGATTTTTGATAGTGTTTCATGCGAAATAGAGGAAACATTGTGGGCAAAATTACCAAGCTATTATGTTGGTGAATCTTTTGTG